>JBGOVF010000452.1:0-2986 GCA_041477975.1 Tepidiformaceae bacterium | reverse complement strand
GTCGTAGTTGGCGCCGGCCAGCGAGACCGTGATCGACTGGCCAGCAGCCACCGGGCAGCCGGCCACCTCGCGCGCCTCCGGCGTGATCCGCCCCGAGAACGTAACGGGCCCTTCGAACCGTAGCATCTCCTCAACGGCGTTGACGATCAGGTCCGGGTTCTCGCGCAGCCGTTGCACCTGGTCCGGGTGCTGCAGGAGGTTCTTCATCCCGTTGCCCAACAGGTCGGTCGTCGTCACGTTCCCGGCGGCGAGGAGGAGCGAGACCATCGTGACGATCTCGCCTTCGTTCAGGAAGTCGCCCTTCTCCTCGGCCTGGATGAGCCCTGTGAGCAAGTCCTCGCGCGGGTTCTTCGTCCGCTCGGCTAGCGCAGCCTTCAGGTACGCGCGGAACGCCTCATCGGCGACGCGGGCTCGTTCCTTCACCTCGTTGCTGGCGAACGGGTCGAAGGTGGCAGCGACGATCGCGTCGGTCCAGCGCTTGAAGTCCGCCTGGTCGCCCGCGTCCACGCCCAGCATCTCCGCGATGACGATCGTCGGGAACGGCTGGCAGAACGCCGTCATCAGGTCGAACGACGGCTGGCCAGTCACCTTGTCGAGCAGCTCATTCGCGATTTCGCCGATGCGTCCGCGCATGCTTTCGACCGAGCGCGGGGTGAACGCCTTCGAGACCAGCGCTCTCAGGCGGTCGTGCTCAGGCGGGTCCAGGAAGAGCATCGACATTTCGCGCTTTTCACCGCCGGCGACCGCCTCCCCAAACCTGGCCTCGAACGTGTTCGAGCCCGCCTTGCGCGGGTCCACGCACATGCTGCGGTCGTTCAGCACCGCATAGACGTCTTCGAAGCGCGAGACGATGTAGCGCCCGAACGCCTCGTCGTGGACGATACGGCCCGCTTCACGCACCTGGTCGAGGAGCGTGACCGGATCTTCCTGGTAGGCCGGGTTCATCGGGAGCAGGTCCATCCCAAGGGGGATCTTCGCGGTCTCTTCGGTCGTCACGGGCGCCTCCAAGTAAGCGCTCTCATCCGAGAGCGCGGCACAGTTCCAGATGAGCCAGATGCTAGCACGGGGGACATCGACCGGACGGGAGCTAGAGGCTCACGATCAGCCAGTTCAACCCCAGGCCCACGGCAAGCACCGCGCCGAAGCGCATGTGCAACTGGGCCGTCTTGAAGAGCGCCAGGTTCAACTTCTTCGGGTTCCCACCCGCCCGGATGACCTGGACGATGGGGCGCACGAGCGGCGCAGTCGCCAGCGCGATCAGCCCCGGCCACGGCATCGCGCCCACCGCCGCCGCGACGATGAGCGAGACGTAGCAGCCCGCCAACAGCAGGTACATCTCCCGGTTCGCCCATTCGCGCCCGATGATCGTCGCGATCGTGCGCTTGCCCGTCTTCCGGTCGTTTTCGATGTCGCGCAGGTTGTTGGCGTGAAGGATGGCGGTGACCAGGAACGCGATCGGCAGCGACGCCACGAACGGTTCCCAATCCCAGGACTGGACCTGCACGAAGTAGGCGCCCATCACGATGATAGGCCCCATGAACAGGAACACCGTCACTTCGCCCAGCCCGATGTAGGCCAGGTGCACCGGCCACCCTGTATAGAGGAAGCCCGCGAGGGCGCTCGCCACGCCGATCCAGAGCAGCTCCCAACTGACCGTGGCGCAAAGGACCAGCCCGATGACGGCGCCAGCGACGAAACAGACGATGCCCGCGACCAACACCGAGTTCGGGCTCAGGATGCCGCGCTGGATGAACCCCGCCATGCCCAGCGTCTCGGGGCCGTCGACGCCCTTGCGGTGGTCGTAGTGGTCGTTCACGAAGTTAGTCCCGGCAAGGAAGAGCACGGACCCGGCGATAGCGAGCAGCGCCGTCCACCAGGAGAAGCGGTCATCGGCCGCCAGCAGCGTGCCTACGACGGCGGGGACGACCGAAGCCGTGAAGGAAAACGGGCGCGAAGCGGCGAACCACGTCCGGAGCGATACCATAGCCGCGAAGCCTACGGAGGAGTGGGCGAAGAGCAAAGCGCGCGCGCTTTCGGCGGCCGGATGGCGAAGTGCTGCTCGCCATCGAGCAGCACCCGACGACCCCGAGGAATCCGTTGTCCGGACGTGCCTGCTGCGTACCTTCGATACCCGGGCGCGGAGGCGCGTAGCGAGCCCTCAAGCGAGAGGTTCAGCAGCCAGGCTCCTGTGAACTGTGCTAGGCTCCCGCGGGGGTGAATCCGATGGATCCCAAGGGTCAATTGTTCTTCTTCGCCGCCGCGTTCGTCTGCTTCCTGGTCTCTGCCTTCTGGGATATGGAGAAGACCGAACGGCGCACCGTTCGCAGCGTGAACTTCGTCAGCCTCGGGCTGGCGTTCTTCGACGTAGTCTTCGCTTACAACGCCTACAAAGCGATTTAGTCCCCCCGGCGGGCATGACCTCGCGCCGCGGGCACAGCGACGCTCACCACTAGCCGCCGCACATGCGGTCACGGACCCCGGCCGGCGACGAGGTTCAGTGCATACCCTGTTCGCACGGCCGCCGGCGGCCCGCACCCTGCCGCATATGACGTGATGCCCTCCGAAGAGATCACCAGGACCAACGACGTCTCTGGCGCGTCCGGCCAGCCGAGCACCGTCACATATTCCCGCCCGGCTCGCGCCACCGAATAGACCCCGGCGGCTCCGCTAGCAGACCTGCGATCTCAATCGCCGCACGCTGGCGGCGAGAGCGGGAACGACGCAGGGGCCGACCCTGCTTAGCCTTCGCCTCCCTGCTCGGCGGGGCTCCCTTGCTCTTCCGCCGCAGCGGGAAGGGCGCCGGGGAAGAAAATTCGGGGGAAACATTTCTTGTCGGCAACGGTCATTGGCCGGTCGAACCTTTTTCGTGGCCGGAACTTGAGCAGGCGGGCGTCGAGCTGCTTTTTCTAGCGACGCCGCACGAGGTTTCGCGCGAACTCGTCCCGGAAGCAATCGCGCGCGGCCTGCGGGTCATCGATCTGAGTGG
>JBGOVF010000499.1:0-2764 GCA_041477975.1 Tepidiformaceae bacterium | reverse complement strand
GGACGCCGTTGAGCATCGCCTCCAGTGAGTCGAGGAGGTCGTGCCAGCCGCCGGCGAAGTCGAGTGTTTCCGGTTCGGAGAGAGGGAAGGTATGGAGGAGCACCAGCCGCGTGCCGCCGGCCTCGGCGGTCAGCTCCCAGCGCACGGTGCCGCGGTCTCGGCCGTTTTCGAGCCACCCGTATTCCAGCAGCCGGGGCGGGTCTACGGCCAGGACGCGCCCGTCGACGGCGTCGCCGCCTTCGAACCTGATGTTCGCCCGCCCGCCCACGTGCAGCTCGATATCGGTTGGCGCGAGCCACTTCGCCAGCTCGGCGGAATCGGCCAGGGCGGCCCAGACGGCATCGATGGGGTGCAGAAGGTTGCGCTCGAAGCGGAGGACACGCCCGCCTTGCACCGGTGTGAGCGTGCCATAGTCGCCGGGGAGTAGCGCGCTCATCGCGCGAGCTCCGGGATGCGCGGTACTTCATATTCGGCGATCGCCGCCCAGACCTCTTCGATCGGGTGACGGAGGTGGCGTTCGAGGCGGAGGGCGTAGCCGCCGCCGACTTCCCGCACGGTTGCGTTCATTGCTGACTCCTTGCATCGAGGTGGCGTTCGAGGGCATCGAGTCTGGTGTTCCAGAACTTGCGGTACGGCTCCAGCCACGCATCGACTTCGGCGAGCGGGGTGGGGTTGAGCGAGTAGCAGCGTTTCTGCGCGTCCACGCGGACGTTCACCATCCCCGCTTCGCGCAGCACGCGCAGGTGCTTGGAAACGGACGGCTGGCTGGCCCGAAGGTCTACCACCAGTTCATTGACCGATCGTTCGCCGTCGCGCAACAAGTCCAGGATCTTGCGGCGGGAGGGCTCGGCCAGCACTTCGAAGGTGGGCATGGGACGAGTATTCCGTAGTGGTTATATGCCCGTCAAGGCACTAAGGTGAGTGGCAAATTCGGTGCCGGCGAATGTGGGCCTGGAGCTGTCGGTTCGACGTGCACTACCCGGCTTGGCCGGCCGCGCCGGTCAAGCCCAACCGAGCCGCCGTGGCGGATCGCTGAGAACAAAAGTTATCCCACTATCGGTGGCCAGCCGTGCCAAGACCTCAAGTGCCTCCTGCCCAGCCACGAGGCATTCTGACAGCCCAGCCGCTTCAATCACGTCACTCAACTGAGACTGCCTGGAAAGGATCTCGATTTCCCTGGCCGCGACCTCGATCAACACTGTGTGAGCCGCTCGGCACGAGGACGGCGGATGAAGCAACTTCAGTCGTTCGCGGAAGGTTGTCATCCCCGCCGCTAGCGCCAGGACGTCCGGGCTAGCGCCCCTCTGGTGGCCGCCCGACGGCGGCCATTTATTTAGGTTCGCTTGTGTGTCGGTCACAAGAGCAGCGAGACCGCCGAAGTAGTCGGCCTCGGCGGACGACGGGGTCTCATCCATGGTTATGCTATGTGCACCATATGTCCCAAACCCATGGGCCGTCCAGTTGGGCGGATAAGCTGACGCTGGTCATCCACTGGTAAATTGGCACGGAGATCCACGCAACCGACCAACTGTCCCAGTTTGCACCGTAGTCGAAAGAGGGTCCCGCCGCCCAAGAGAATGGCGGTACGATGCTGAACCCGTACCAGTTGGCGGTTACCCACGCCGCTCCTCGCCACTCGACCAGCACATTGGTGGTTCTGCCAAGGCTGCAGGGAGTGTTTTGTTGAGTGAAGCCTGTTAACCCGCGGTCTGACGTCTCAAGCGCGAGGATGGCTGGTGCCAAGCGGGACACAAATTGCGAGCGGCCGCGTTGGTCCATCGATCGGCTCCGCGCGGCCGCGATTGCGTGAACTGCCCGGTCCGGATCGGGATGACCGAATCGCGTCAATTCGAGTTTGACGTCGGTCTCCCATGCCGGGGTGGTTACGTCGAGCCCCACCCATCCCATTGTCGTTGAGGGGCGTTCCGTCACCGGCGCGGCGACGCCGGCGTCGGCATGCCCCTTCGGCCAGAGGATCCCCCCTGCTAACGTCGTGAGCAATACCGCCGCTATGACCGGGGCGGCCAGTCGCAACCGGTAGTTCGTGCTCTTCCGGCCTTTGATTCTCATTTCGCGATCCTCCTTGTGCGTCGGCGAACCCCGCATCTGACCGGCAACGTACGGCCAAACAACTTACCTCTGTTGAACTCGTTGGCCGAAGATCTGAGCGCCAGCGATCATTTCTTGCGCGGCGCGCGTGCAGCACTCGAAGTGCCGCCGAGCCCAGGTTCGCAACTTATCGCGATCCCCATGGATCTCTGTTAGGTCGAATACCTTGTGAACAAGCTCGGCGACATGTCTGCGGACCGTTGACGGCGCCACGGCCAAGCCGACCGCGATTTCGCCATTCGTGTACCCCAGGTCCATCGCCGCCAGACATCGCATCTCGATTTCGGAGATAAAGTGGACGTGTCGGAACCGGATCGAGGTCTCTAGCTCGGACGGTGGGATGAGTTGCTGGATCATGAGCCGACTCCGCTCTCTCGGTGACCCCGACGGGTTCGGTTCGCTCGAGGGAGATGGACGGGGTTACCACATCGCAATGACACCCGTCAACAGCAGCCGCGTAAAATGTGCGCGCAACTCCGAAGCACCCGGTTGATCTCACCTTCGCTCCGCGCCACCCGCGCTATCATTCCCCCATGCCCCGCCTCCGCGCTGCCCCAGTTGCCCGGCCGAAGCAGGCCGCCGCCGCGAAGGCGAGCCCGCCGCATCGTCCACCGGTGGCGGGACACCAGCACCGGGGGCATGCTTCGCCGCTGTT
>JBGOVF010000130.1:0-6628 GCA_041477975.1 Tepidiformaceae bacterium | reverse complement strand
TGCAGCGCCGCGAAATCCCGCGCGTCTACGGTGGCCTCGGCATCGCCATCCTCTCCACGCCGAAAGGCGTCATGTCGGGGCAGGAGGCCCGTCGCCAGGAACTTGGCGGCGAGGTCCTCTGCTACGTCTGGTAGGGGGCAACCATGTCGCGCATCGGCCGTCAGCCAATCACCGTCCCCAGCGGCGTCCAGGTCACCCTCGGCGATGACAACCATGTCGTGGTGAAGGGCCCGAAGGGCGAACTGCAGCGCCAGTTCGCACCAAGCATGCAGCTTACGCGCGAGGACGACTCGCTTACCGTCAGCCGCCCGAACGACGAAGGCAAACAACGCGCCCTTCACGGGCTCTCGCGCACGCTCCTCAACAACATGGTCACCGGCGTGACCACCGGCTTCACCAAGACGCTCGAAGTCCAGGGCGTCGGCTACCGCGCGCAGCTCCAGGGCTCCAGCCTCCAGCTGGCCCTCGGCTTCTCGCACCCGGTCATCATCGCGCCGCCAGAAGGCGTCACATTCACCGTCGAAGGCCCGCGCGTCCACGTCCTGGGCATCGATAAGGAGCTTATCGGCCAGGTCGCGGCCAACATCCGCAAGCTCCGTCCGCCCGAGCCCTACAAGGGCAAGGGCATCCGTTACGCGGGCGAACGCGTCCGGCGCAAGGCTGGCAAGGCCGGGAAGGTAGGCAAGTAGTGGCCAAGGCAACGAGCATCCTCGCCCGCCAGCGCCGCCATGCCCGCGTCCGCAAGACTGTCTCCGGCACGCCAACGCGCCCCCGGCTCAACGTCTTCCGCAGCTCGGCGCACATCTATGCCCAGGTCATCGATGACCTCGCCGGGCGCACCCTCGCCGCCGCCAGCGACGCCGATAAGGCGCTCGCCGCGGAGATCAAGGGCAAATCCAAAACAGAGCGCGCAATTGTCGTCGGCAAAGCCGTCGCCGAGCGCGCCCAGGCAAATGGTGTCTCCCTCGTCGTCTTCGACCGGGGCGGGTACCAGTATCACGGCCGCGTCCGCGCGCTGGCCGATGCCGCTCGTGAAGCGGGATTGGGGTTCTAAATGGCCGAAAATCGCTACGACCGCGGCGACCAGCAGGATGAGCTGACCGAGAAGGTCATCTACATCAACCGCGTCGCAAAGGTGGTCAAGGGTGGCCGCCGCTTCAGTTTCAGCGCCCTCATCGTCGTTGGCGATGGCCACGGCAGCGTCGGCATTGGCCTGGGCAAGGCGAACGAAGTGCCCGAAGCTATCCGCAAGGGTTCTACCCTCGCCCGCCGCCAGATGATCCGCATCCCCATGAAGGGCGGCACCATCTCGCACCCCGCCCTCGCGCGCTTCAGCGCCGCCCGCGTCATGCTCAAGCCCGCGAGCCACGGAACCGGTGTTATCGCCGGTGGCGCTGTCCGCGCCATCATGGAAGCGGCCGGCGTGACCGATGTCCTCGCCAAGTCGCTCGGCAGCCGCAACCCCATCAACGTTGCTCGCGCCACCATCGACGGCCTCAGCGGCCTGCGCGAGCCGGATGGCGCCCGCGAACGCCGCCTCGCAATCTCCCGGGGAGATGCCTGATGCCCCGCATCAACGTGACCTGGCGCAAGAGCGCCATCGGCTATAACAAAGATCAGAAGGACACCATTCGCAGGCTCGGCCTTCGCCGCCTCCACCAGACGGTTGAGCTGGAAGACACCCCGGCCCACCGCGGGATGGTGAACAAGGTTAGCCACCTCGTGGACCTCCAGGAAGGAGAATCCAAATGAGCATTGGCGCGCAGGAACTCCAGCCGCCGCGCGGCGCCACCCACTCGAAGAAGCGCGTGGGCCGCGGCAACGGCAGTGGCCATGGCACCTATTCGGGCAAGGGCCTGAAGGGCCAGAAGTCTCGCTCGGGTAAGAAAGCCGCCTACGATGCATTCGAAGGCGGCCAGTTCCCGAGCTCCCGCAAGTTCCACGTGCTGCGCGGCTTCAACAACAAGTGGCGCGTGCCCTTCCAGCCGGTGAACCTCGCCGCCCTCGACCGGTTCGAGGCCGGCACCGCCGTGACGCCGGAAACACTCCGCGATGCCGGGATCCTCAAGCACCTGCGCGAGCCCGTGAAAATCCTCGGAAACGGCGACATCACGAAGAAGCTCAGCATCTCCGCCCACCGCTTCAGCGAAACGGCGAAGACGAAGATCGAAGCCGCCGGCGGCACCGTCACGCTGATCGGGCCTGAGGAAGCACAGGAGAGCTAACGAATGACGACGCAGCCCGCATCGCGCCCGCGCCTGTTGCAGGCTATGGTCGACGCCTTCCGCCAGGAAGACGTTCGCCGCAAGCTGCTCTTCACGCTGGCCATGCTGGTCGTCTTCCGCTTCGTCGCCCACGTTCCCGTCCCGAATGTCGACCGCGTCGCCCTGGAGAACGCCTTCAAGGGCAACGCCATCCTGGACTTCCTCAGCATCTTCTCCGGTGGCGCGCTCCAGAACCTGAGCGTTGCCGCCCTCGGTGTGTACCCGTACATCACCGCCTCGATCATTATGCAGATCCTCCAGCCGCTGGTTCCCCAGTTCCGCGCACTCGCGGAAGAGGGCGAACAGGGCCGGCGCCGTCTCCAGCTCTACACGCATTGGCTCGCCGTCCCCATGGCTTTCGTCCAGGGCTACGGCCAGATCCTCTTCATCAACAACCAGTCCGGTAGCGGCGTGATCAAGGACTTCGGCCCGGACCACCCGCTATCCACAATGGCAACGCTGTTCACGCTTGCCGCCGGGACGATGTTCCTCGTCTGGATCGGCGAACTTATCACCGAGAACGGCATCGGCAACGGCGTCTCGGTCATCATTTTCGGTGGCATCGTCGCTCGCCTTCCCGGCCTCATCCCGAACATCTCCACCCAGTCGATCATCGGCGTCGCCGCCATGGTCTTCTTCGCCTTTGCCCTCATTTTCGTCGTCGTCTACTTCCAGGAAGCGACGCGGAGGGTGCCTGTCCAATACGCCCGCTCGGCCTTCCGCGGCGGCCGCATGTATAGACAGCAGGGGCAGAGCCATATCCCGCTCAGGGTGAACATGGCGGGCATGATCCCGCTCATCTTCGCCTTCTCAATTATGATCCTGCCCGCCACGGTCGCCTCGTACTTCACGGGCTACGGCGGCTGGGTTGAATCGGTCGCGAACTTCATGTTGCGCCAGTTCCAGGGGGGCCGCGGCGGAGGCGGTACCGGCTGGTACTGGATCATCACGTTCGTGCTCGTAATTGTTTTCACATTCTTTTACACTATGGTTCAGTACCAGCAGCAGCAGATGGCGAAGAACCTGCAGCGGCAGGGCGCATTCATACCCGGCATCCGTCCGGGCCCGCCCACAGAGGCCTATCTCATGCGTGTGGTCACGCGCATCACGTGGGCCGGCGCGTTCTTCCTCGGCGGTGTGGCGGTCCTGCCGTTCTTCATCGGCCTGGTTACCGATGTGAAGGCGCTCACCATTTCGAGCACCGGTTTCCTCATCGTCGTCGCCGTCGTCCTCGATACCATGAAGCAGCTCGAAGCGCAGTTGCTCATGCGCAATTACGAAGGGTTCATCCGCTAGGTGTTCATCGTACTGCTCGGTCCTCCCGGCGCCGGAAAGGGCACGCAGGCGCAGCGCATCGCCGCCGCCACGAAGCTCCTCCATATCTCCACCGGCGACATGTTCCGCGAAAACGTCAAGAACGAAACCGAACTCGGCAAGCTCGCCAATGAGTTCATGACGAAGGGCGAGCTCGTCCCGGATGAGGTCACCATCGGCATGCTCCTCGAGCGCATCAGCCGGCCGGACGCGAAGGCCGGCGCCATGTTCGATGGTTTCCCCCGCAACGTGCCCCAGGCCTTTGCTCTCGACCAGGCGCTCGCCGGCCAGGACGCGCAAGTGGACCATACGCTCCTCATCTCCGTCGCCGATGACGAGCTCATCGCCCGCCTCGGCGGCCGCTGGATCTGCCGCAACTGCGGCCGCCTCTACCACGAACGCAACGACCCGCCCAGGAAAGCGCGTATCTGCGACCTCTGCGGTGGCGAGCTCTACCAGCGCGAAGACGACCGCCCGGAAATCGTCCGCGCCCGCCTCGGAAAGCAGAAGCCGCCCGCCTCACTCATCGAACACTATCGCCATGCCGGCGTGCTCACCGAGATCGATGGCCAGCGGTCGCTGGACGAGGTCACGAAGGCCCTCCTGAAGGCCATCCGTTAGATGGCCGTGAAGCTCAAGTCGGAAGACGAATTGAGGACCATGCGCGAAGCCGGCCGCATCGTCGGCCGCACGCTCCAACAGCTGCGCGAAATGGTGAAGCCCGGCGTCAACGTCCTCGATCTCGAACGCCACGTGCGCGAAGAGTTCAAGCGCGTCGGCGTGAGCTCACCTTTCCTTCACTACTCTCCCGCCCCCAGGTACCCGCCCTACCCCTCGAATATCTGCATCAGCATCAACGAACAGCTGGTCCATGGTATCCCGCGCAACCGCGTCCTCAAAGAAGGCGACCTCGTCAGCCTGGACCTCGGCGCGACCTACAAGGGCTACGTCGGCGATGCTGCCATTACCGTTCCCGTCGGCGAAGTGAGCGACGAAGCCAAACGGCTCCTGAAAGTCACCGAAGAAGCCCTCTGGGCGGGCATCCGCGCCGCCCGCACCGGCAAGCATCTCAACGATGTCCGCGGCGCTATCGAAGATACGATTCGCGCCAGCGGATTCTCGATTGTCAAAGGCTATGGCGGCCACGGCGTGGGGCGCGATATGCACGAAGAACCCCACGTCGAAAACTACCGGCAGCGGTTCAAGGGCATCCCGCTGCGCCACGGTCTCGTCATTGCTCTCGAACCCATGGTCAACATCGGCGGCCCAGAGGTCGAGGAAGGCCCCGATGGCTGGACTGTAAGTACGAAAGACGGTAGCTTATGCTGTCATTTCGAGCATACGATAGCTATTCGCGAGGGGTGTGAGCCCGAAGTGCTTACACTTCCATAGGAAACTGCGCGAACGAGGTTGTATGGCGAAGAAGGACGCGATTGAAGTTGAAGGGACGGTTACCGAGCCACTGCCGAACTCGATGTTCAAAGTGGAACTGGCAAACGGGCACGAAGTGCTCGCCCATGTCAGCGGCGCCAACCGGTTGAACTTCGTCAAACTCCTTCCTGGAGACCGTGTTCTTGTCGAGCTCTCGCCCTACGACCTTGGCCGTGGGCGAATCACCTACCGTTTCAAATAGGCCCGGCCTCCCGGCCATCTCAGGAGAATCATGAAGGTCCGAGCTTCCGTTAAACCACGCTGCGACAAGTGCAAGGTCATCCGCCGGCACGGTCGCGTCATGGTGATCTGCGAAAATCCCAAGCACAAGCAGCGGCAGGGGTAAGCCACATGGCACGTATCTCAGGAGTTGATATTCCGAACGACAAGCGCATCGAGGTCGCCCTCACCTACATCTTTGGGATCGGCCTCACGCGCTCTCACGAAATCCTCGCGGGTACGGGCATTAGCCCTGATACCCGCGCCCGTGACCTCACCGACGACGAAGTCGTCAAAATTCGCGAACATATCGACAAGAACTTCATCGTCGAAGGCGACCTTCGCCGCGAAGTGCGCCAGAACATCGGCCGCCTGGTCGAAATCAACTGTTACCGCGGGCAGCGCCACCGCCGCAACCTCCCGGTTCACGGCCAGCGCACCCGCACCAACGCCCGCCAGAAGCGGGGCGCCCGCAAGACCGTAGCCGGCAAGCGCCGCGCCGGAAAGAAATAGAGGGCTAGCGAACAAGTGGCTGATGCGAAAAAGGGAGCCGCCGACAAGACGCGCCGCCTGAAGCGGCGCGAACGGAAGTCCATTCCCCGCGGAAAGGCGTTCATCAAGAGTACCTTCAACAACACGCTTGTTACCCTCACCGACCCCAACGGGAACGTGATCGCCTGGGCCAGCGCCGGCGCGTCCGGTTTCAAAGGCTCGCGCAAGGGCACGCCTTTCGCCGCTCAGCTCGCAGGCGAAAACGCCGCCCGCCGCGCCATGGAACACGGCCTCCAGACCGTCGAAGTCTATGTCCGCGGCGCGGGCAGCGGCCGCGAAGCCGCCATCCGCTCGCTCCAGGCCACCGGCCTCACGGTTACGGCCATCCGCGACGTCACCCCGATCCCCCACAACGGCTGCCGCGCCCCCAAGCGGCGCCGCGTTTAGGAGCGCGTTTACTACATGGCACGTTACACCGGCCCCGTTTGCCGCCTTTGCCGCCGGCACGGCGAAAAGCTCTTCCTCAAGGGCGACCGCTGCTTCACCCCCAAGTGCAGTTTCGATCGTCGCCCCAACCCGCCCGGACCGCGCCCGGCCCGCCGCCGCAAGGTCAGCGATCGCGGCCTCCAGCTTCGCGAAAAACAGCGCGCCCGCGTCACCTACGGCGTGCTCGAAAAGCAGTTCGTGCGCTACTACAAGGAAGCTATCCGCGGCACCGGCGTTTCCGGCGAAAACCTCGTCCGGCTCCTCGAAACGCGCCTCGATAACATCGTCTACCGCATCGGCTTCGCCGAATCGCGCAGCCAGGCTCGCCAGATCGTCCGCCACGGGATCATCTCCGTGAACGGCCGCAAGCTCGATATCCCGTCCGCCCACCTCAAGGAAGGCGACGCGATCAGCTTTACCCC
>JBGOVF010000102.1:0-7140 GCA_041477975.1 Tepidiformaceae bacterium | reverse complement strand
GAAACGGCAGGCTGATCGGCGCAGCGATCGCGGTGAGGGTGCGCCGCCGCGAGCTTCGCCAGGCGCGCCCGCGCGCTAATGGAACCTGTAGCGCACGGTGCTCCCGGAACCAAACCCGAACGTGAGTTCCACCGGCTGGGCTGTGTCCGGGACGACGAACACGGCCCGCACGCGCACCGTCTCGCCGGCGCCGATCGTTTCCGGCGCTGACCGCGACCCGACCGTCACGATTTCCGCGCCGCGGCTCGATGTCTTCCCGCTGCTCGAAAACTTCAGCTCGGCGGCGTCACGGCCAACCGTGCGGTTTGACGCCCCCGACGGGTTGGCGACGCTCCACTCGAAAACGATCAGCCTCTCGCCGGGACCGGCCGGGAGGACCGCCACGAGGTCGTCCCCTGGATCGGTCACCTTCGTGATGGTGAGCCTCAGCCCGGCGTTGCCGTTGATGTCCTTGTAAACGACCGTCACGTTGCCTCGCCCCTGCTGCAACTGGGCGTAAGTCACGTCCTCGGTGTGCGGCGAACTCGTCGCGATAGCCACGATCACCGCAACGACGATCGCTGCGAACCCCCCGAAGAGCAGCCCGCCGCCGATGCCTGAGCCCACGACCGCACCGTTGCCCGCCGGACCGGCATTCTCAGAAAGCGCGTACGGCGGATAGCGGTCGTTGAACGAAGCGAAGTACGACTTGATCCGGAACTGCCAGCGCTGCACGCCCACGGCGAAGGCGAACATCCCGCGCGGGTAGTTGCCGCTGAACATGATCCCGAACCACGCCAAAATCGTGACCACATTCAGTGCGAGCTGCAGAACGTAGACCACCACGAAGTGCGGGATGAGCAGCGCCAGCTTCCACCAGAACACCCGCCAGCGGCTGAGGTGTCCTTGCGGCGGGTCGTCAAACTCCAGCGAAACGGGGCTATCGTCAGCAGAAAAACTCGGAAACTTGTCGGTCAGGAGGAGCTGGTAAGCAGAGAGCCGGGCCGTGAACCCGTATGCCCCCGAAACGCCGTTAAACAGCCACATCGGGTATTTCTTCCGCCAGAAGACCGTTGTCCAGCCGACCACCAGACCCGCGTACAGGAACCCCGTCAGGATGTACGAGAAGAGCAGTGCCGGAATGAGCAGAAACAGCCGGAAGAACGTCTTCCAGCGGCTCAGCCGCTCGGGATAGGCCACGTCGTACCGCATCGGATACGGCTCGGCCGGCGGCTGCTCAGGCGCCGGGTAGTAGCGCAGCGGCGGCGTTGGCGGTAGTGGTCCACCCGGCTCCAGCGGCACGACGGAATCAGCGTCCAGCGCAGCGGCAGCCGCCAGCGCCTCCGCAGCCGTTTGGCCCGCCTCCACGGCGTCCGGCACGGAAGGCGGCTCCGCAGCAGGCTGCTCACCCCCAAACGACGGGAACGCTGACGGCGTCGGCGCCGCGGGCTCTCCGGGCGCGGGCGCATCCGGCGCAGGCTCGAACGCGGACTCCGGCCGCCAATCGCTCCCGCGCAACGGCTTCTCGCGTCCCGGCGGGAGGAGTGGGTCGCCTGGCGTGAGCGGTCCGCCCGGTTCGTCGCCAGTGGGTGTGGTCATTTCGCCTCGCTCAGCCTGCGTGTCTTCCGCTCATGAGCGGAGCAGGCGAAAAGGCCGCTTCGCTCGAGCGGCCAGTCGCAACTTCAACTTCGTCGCAAATCAGCTCAGGCTGAAGGGCGGGTACTCGTCGGTCAGGAGCATGGTGTACGCATTGACGCGCGACATCCAGCGGAGCGTGCCGGCGAGGAAGGTATGGAGCCCAGGCGGCACCGAGCCGGTGAACAACGCCACGAACCACGAGATCAGAAGGACGACCTCCGCGGCGATGAGCACGAGCCAAAGGACAATGATGTGCGGAATGATCATGAAGTAACGGAAGAAGCACGTCAGCCGGTTCCGCCCGTCGATAGCCACGGTGCCGTCGAACCGCACGGGATAGTCCGCCATCGCGTCGAGAGAGAAGGGTGGGTACTTGTCCGTGAGCAGGAACATGTAGCCACTCACGCGCGCTGACCAGCGGGCCGCGCCGAGGCTGAAGTTCGCCATGCCCCCGGGGTACTTTCCCGTGAAGAGAATGACGAACCATGCGATGAGCCCGACGATGGACGCAACGAGGCTAATCAAGTAGAGCACGATGGCCTGCGGGATCACGTAGATGATCCGCAACAGCACCGAGAGCCGGTTCTGCGGCTGCGGGCCATCCACCTCCAGCCCAAACGGGTAGCCGCCAGCGGCGACAGCACTCATGTTCGTTGCCTTTCCGGCCGGCCGTCTCCATGCGGCCCGCGCCCGACAAGCGATCGTGCTCGTTGTAAACCCACGGGGCCAACTGTGTAAAGAGTTTGTCACAAAGTAAGTGCGCTTACAGTCGCTCCGCCGCAACCGGGCAACCCCGAAATCAGAGCCGCGACTGGAAAGGAGAGAGTCCCTACCCGCGTGGCGTCCCGAGGGCGCATCTCCGGCAGGTGTACGGACCCCGAAATCAGAGCGGCGACCGGAAAGGAGAGAGTCCCTACCCGCGTGGCGTTCCGAGGGCGCATCTCCGGGAGGTGTACGGACCGAAATCAGACGAGGATGCGGTGAATTCCGACGAAGCGAGGGCTATCCTGCGGCTCCGTGTCCCCCAGCTCTTCGAGGCAGAGCAGTGTCACTTCGCGCATGCGTTCCATCAGTTCGTCCAACGTCCGGCCCTGGGTGTGCGCACCCGGCAATCCGAGCGCGCTGCCGACGAGGTAGCCGTCCTCACCCTCCTCGACCATCACCGTGTATTCGCGCGACATGGGCCTATGCTAACACCGCCACGGCCGCCCCAATCAGCGATTCCCAGATTCGGTTACCGTCGGTGCCGCCCACCAACGCCTCACCCGCCCGCTCAGGGTGAGGCATCATCCCGAGCACGTTGCCGCGGGTGTTGATGATCCCAGCGATGTTGCGCGCGGCCCCGTTGGGGTTCGCCGCCTGCGTCACCTGGCCGGCCTCGTCGCAGTAGCGGAAGATCACGCGGCCCTTCGCCTCCAGCTCGTCCAGCGTGGCCGTGTCGGCGTAGTAGTTCCCCTCGCCGTGGCTAATCGGCACGCGGATGACTTCGCCTTCCGGTATGCCGGCCAGCCAGGGGGTGTAGCCGCCCTCGCGCCGCAGGTGCACCCACTCACAGCGAAACTGGAGGCTCTGGTTACGGATCAACGCGCCCGGAAGGAGGCCGCTCTCGCAAAGCACCTGGAACCCGTTGCAGATGCCGATGACCGGTTTGCCGGCGGCCGCGAAGCCCATCACCGAATCCATAACCGGTGAAAAGCGCGCGATGGCCCCACAGCGCAGGTAGTCGCCGTACGAAAACCCGCCCGGCAACACCACGGCGTCGTACGCCGAAAGGTCCGTCTCCCGGTGCCAGACGATGTCCGCCTGCTGTTCGAGTACGTTGTGGAGCACGTGGTAGCAGTCGCGGTCGCTCCACGTTCCCGGAAAACGAATGATCGCGAATCGCATCGTGCAAACACTCCCCTGGCGCCGCCAGCGTATCAGGAGATGATCAGTTGCCCTAGCGAATTACGTCTCGTGGGGCCATCATTCGCGGCATTTCGCCGCTTCTTAACGCGGCACGATCGACGGCTCGCCGCGGGCAAGCCCGGCGATCTCGTCCGCCGTCGGGCCGGGATAAGGTACTCGCGGGTGATACACAGCCCGCAGCGTCGCCTTGAAGCTCGCCGCGACCTCTTGCAGCTCGCGCATCGTGATGTCCGATTCGTCCAGTTGGCCTTCTGCGAGGCGCTCGGCGAAGACGCCATCGATGAGCTCCTCGATCGTCGGGCGCGAGTCATCCTGGTGGGCGCGCACGATGGCCTCGCAGGAATCGGCGAGCATCACCACCGCCGTCTCTTTCGTTTGCGGCCGCGGACCGCCATAGCGGAATGCAGCCGGGTCCACGGCCTCGCCGGTCTGGACCGCCTGGCGGTAGAAGAACGTCACCAGCCGCGTACCGTGATGCTCCGGGATGAAGTCCCGCACGACCGAGGGCAGGTGGTATTTCCGCGCGAGTTCCAGCCCATTGGTCACGTGATCGCGGATGGCCCCGGCGCTCGTCGCTGGTTCCAGGCCGTTATGCGGGCTGACCACATCGTCGAGCATGTTTTCGATGAAGTAGTGCGGCTGCCCGAGCTTCCCGATGTCGTGGTAATAAGAGCCCACACGCACGAGCAGCCCATCGGCTCCGATGCGCCCGGCCGCGCGTTCGGCAAGGGCGCCCACGAGCATGCTGTGGTGGTACGTGCCCGGCGCCTCGTCCTGCAACCGCCGCAACAACGGGTGCTCGGCATGGCCAAGTTCCAGCAGCTGCAGCCGCGTCGTCACGCCGAAGGCCAGCGACAAAAGCACGAACACCCCGACGCTGATGACGGCGGCTGCTCCCCCATGGGTTGCGGCAGCGAGGGCAATCCAGGCGAGATCGACGTTGTCGCGTGGGAAGCCGATGAGCCAGAATGCCGCCATCACTCCGCCGGTCGCGAGCGCAACAGCGACAGCCGCCATCGCGTAGCGGCCCATGCGCTCGGCGCGGTGAATCGTCGCCGCGCCCGCGAGTCCGCCGGCCGCGTACGCAATTCCAAGTTCCAGCGCCTGAAGCGAGCCCACGTACGAACTGCCCGCGAGTTCCGGCCCCGTGGCGCCCACGAACGCCGCGAACAGACCCACCGCCACCGCCACCACGGCTGCGAACGAAAGGTCGGCGAACGACGAGGCGATCATCGCCGCCGCCGCCACTGGCAGCGCGAATTCATAGTAGTGATGGGCCGAGTCCGGCGTCAGCAACGGGAGCGCGATGCGCACCCCGAGTAACACCAGCGCCACGGAGCCCGCGATCAGCACCATTCTCCGCCCCGGCGGAGCCGGGAACGGCTGCACCAGGTACGCGTAGATGCCCAGCAACGCCGCGAACCCCACTGCGAACAGCGCCCCGCCACCTACCGAGTAGAAGTCGAACCGGTCGCCGATGACGCCCGTGGCCTTCAACGCTTCGATGTCCTGGGCATCGAGATGCTTCCCCTCTGTCACGATCACCTGGCCCGAAGAGAACGTGCGCACCAGGGGGGCGACGTTCGCGCGGGCGTCATCGCGCTTTCGCTGGGTGGCCGCCGCATCCACCTGGAAGTTCGGGGCCACGTAGGCTCGCAGCACCGCGCCAAGCGCGTTCAGCTCTGCCGCCGTCGGTGGGGTATTCGCCGGCGTGCCCAGGTATTCATCGATCCGGGACTGAATGTCGGCCTGCTGAAGCGGCCTGGAAAGCACGTCGCGGAGCGCTTGCTGGACCGCTGTCGCGAACCGCTCGAACGTAGGGCTGTCCATGCTCAGGAGCGCGTTGCGACCAGCGTTCGTGAGCGCCACGGGCACGGCGAGGCTGCCGATCTGCTCGAGTTTCTGTGGCGTGTTGAGGTCCGCGCGATTGCGAATGGTCCGTACCTGGTCCAGGAACGTCTTGAGCTTGTCCACCTGCTGGTCGGCGATGGCGGCATCAACCGGCAGCGGCACGTCGGGCACCTTCTTCGCGGCCGCATCGCGCGCCGCCTCGGTAAGGACGGCCGATTCGAACTGCCGTTCGCGCGGCGAGGCGATCGTGCGGGTAGCGATGTCGCCTTCCTCAAGCGCGTTGTCGAAGGAGAACAGTGGCACCACGAGTGCTGTCGCGCAGAGGGCAAGCGCGGCCGCGAAGAGCGCGGCTGCTTTGCGCGAGACTACCGGTGTGGGTCTGCGGCGAATCATCTTCCTTCTCGCAGCATACGTTGCAGATGCACAGCAGGAACGCTGCTGTCTTTCCGCTTTTCACGTGTCACTTTTCACTCGCTACGTCACAGTCCCTTCGCCAAGGAAGTCGTTCAGTGCACCGAGCCGCTCGATGACGACATAGCCCCCCGCTTCGTGCGCGCGCTGCTTCCGTTCGATGAGCACGGCCCGCATTCCGGCCGCTCGCGCCCCCGCGATGTCGGTCGCGAGCGTGTCGCCAACGAACAGGGCCTCCTGCGGTTCCGCTCCCACCTGGCGTAGCGCTTCGAGGAATGGCCCCGGGTTGGGCTTCGCCAGCCCCACGTCGGCGGAGGCAACGAACGCATCGAGGTAGCCGGCCAGCCCCAGTTCGTTCACGCGCGGCGCGAAGAGATGCGACGGGAAGATCGAGTTCGTCACCACGCCCAGGCGATAGCCGCGGTACTTGAGCGAAGCCACCAGCGCACGGGCGTCGTCGTACATTTCGAAGGCCGACGATTCCTGGAAGAAGAGGCGGCTGCAGGCGTCAACGTCATTGCTCCCGGCAGCGATGCCGAGCCACATGAAGGCGGCGCCGATGACGCGGTCGATCCGCGGCGCCGTCTCGGTCGTACCGGGCTCATACGCCGGGAGGACGGCCTGGAACGCGCGCTCGAAATCGGCCGCTTTGAGCGGGGCGCCCATTCGGCTCGCTACGTACTCCACCACCACGGCGGCCGGCGCCCCGATGCGCACAGAATCGTCCCGCACGAGCGTCCCGCCCCAATCGAAGAGCACCGTGCGAATCGTCACTCAGACTCCCAGCAACGCCCGAACCACCTCGTTGATCGCGCGACCGTCGGCGCGTCCGGCGAACTGCTTCGTGAGCAACGGCATAACCCGGCCAAGGTCGCGCTGCGTTGTGGCGCCCGTCTCCGCAATCACCTTTTTCGCGGCCGCCTCAATCTCCTCGCGGCTTGCCTGCTCGGGCAGGTACTGCTCGAGGATCGCGAGTTCGCTTGCTTCCTTATCGACCAGGTCCTTCCGGCCGCCCTTCTCAAATTCAATGATGCTCTCGCGCCGTTGCTTCACCTGCTTTTGAATCACGGTAATCACAGCGTCGTCGTCCAGCGCCTTGCGCGCTTCGATCTGGGCGTTGGTGATCGCCGCCTTGAGCATTCTCAAGGTGCTCTTACGCGTCTCATCGCGCGCACGCATCGCATCGGAAAGCTCGGACTGAATGCGCTCCTGGAGCGTCGCCATAGTTCGCCTCCGGGAAATGAAGCGAGCCCGGTTGCCCGGGCCCGCAATGGTTCTGGCTCTCCGCCCGGTTAGCGCCGGGTGAGGGCTCGGGCTTCGCTCCGGAGCTGCTTCTTGCGCAGTTTGCGCAGG
>JBGOVF010000187.1:0-5554 GCA_041477975.1 Tepidiformaceae bacterium | reverse complement strand
GGTGGAGGACGGTACGCACCCGGCGCTGGTCGTGCTCGGCGCCCGTCGCGGGGTCATCTTCCTCCACGAGGCCTTCGGGACGCTGCGCCCGGGGGAATCCGCCCCGCTGCCCAAAGACGCCATCTTTCCCATCCTCTCGGCCACGAAGCCGATCACGGCGGCCTGCGTGCTTTTGCTCGTCGAGGAGGGCAAGGTCGGGCTCATGCGGCCCGTGCGCGAGTACTTCCCCGAGATCTCGGCCGAGGGCACGGAGGAGATACTCATCCACCACCTGCTCACGCACCTCTCCGGCTGGCGCGACATCGACGTCGCCCGGGAGCAGATGCGGCGCGCCGCCGAGGGGGACGAGGTGCCTCCGCCCGAACCGGGCCAGCACCCGGAGCTCGCCCAACTTCTCCATCTGGGACGCGGCACTCCGCTTGACTGCCGCCCGGGCGAAGCCATGCAATATTGCCAGCGCAACTATCACCTTCTCGGGGACCTTGTCAGGCGCGTCAGCGGGCTGCCGCTCGAGCGCTTTGCGAAGGAGCGCCTCTTCGAGCCGCTCGGCATGGTCGATTCGAGCTACGTGCTGCCACCGGAGCATCGCCAGCGCAAAGTGCGCCGCGCTGAAGGTATGCCAGGCACGGAGGTCGCACTGTTCGGCGGAGTGGATTCGGAGCGATTCGAGGGGATTCCCGGGGGTGCGGGCGGTATACACACGACGGCGCGGGACTACGCCGTCTTCGCCCAGATGCTGCTCAACAACGGCAAATACGCGGGACGGCGCGTTATGAGTGCTGCCTCGGTCCAGGCCATGCGCCGCAATCACGTCCCGCAGGGCGTGCCCGTACGCTGGGTGCTGCTGGGACCAGACGGCGAACCGTTCACGTGGGAATTCGGTGGCGGCTACGGCTACGGCCTCTTCCCTTTTGCCGGTACCGTTACCGCTCGGCTGAACGGTGGACTTGCCAGTCCGTCCTCGTTCAGCCATTCGGGTAACTTCGGTACCTACTGGTGGGCGGACCCGGAACGCGAACTCGTCGGCGTCTACCTCTCTGTGTCCGCGGCTTACCGGCCGGACGGCGTGGACCAGGATTGGCGAGCCGACCTGTTCGTAGACGCCCTGACGGCGGCCGTTGACGAGTGAGTACCCGGCTACGTCAGGTTCGCGGGGCGGACGCTTGCTGACGCGCGCGGCTCTGATTCGGACCGCTCGCTTACGGTCGCGGCTCGGATTCGGTTGCGTGGAAAGTGCCAGGTGAAAAGTGGAAAGTGCGGGGGTTCGTCTCCCGATAGCTGATACCTGATTCCTGAAAGCGCACCGCTTCGCCGGTAATTCCACGTAAAGCTGCCGTTTGCTAGTATCCGTCCGCTTCGGCGCGTCACACAGGGCGGCCGGTGGTTTCGTGTGCCCCGCGTATGGGCGCAAGGCCACGACGAGATAACTGGAGGGGGAGGGTCCACATGCTGTTGGCCCAAATTATGATCCCCGCGGCGAGCGCCGCGGCGGTCCTATTTGCGGTCTGGCTTGCTTTCGATGTCCTGCGCAGGGACAAGGGCACGCCGGCCATGCAAGAGGTCGCGGGGACGATTCTCGAAGGCGCAAACGCCTTCCTGAGCCGCCAGTACAAGACGATCGCCATGCTGGCGACGGTCACGGCCGTCGTTGTCGGCGTGATTGTCGGCGTGTTCAAGGGATCACCCGAAACAGGCGTGCTGACGGGCATCGCCTTCTCCGTTGGCGCGCTGGCCTCCGGCGTTTCGGGCTTCATCGGCATGTCGATTGCCGTCCGGGCGAACGGGAGGACAGCCTCGGCCGCCCAGAACAGCCTCGCGGACGCGATTAACACGTCGCTGCGGGGCGGCGCGGTTTCGGGCTTCATGGTGGTGGCGCTGAGCCTGATCGGCGTCTCGAGCATCTTCGCCATCTACAGCCGCGTCCTCGGCCACGCCATCGACCAGACACCGTTCCTGATCGTCGGCTTCGGCTTCGGCGCCAGCTTCGTGGCACTGTTCGCACAGCTCGGCGGCGGTATCTACACGAAGGCGGCCGATGTCGGCGCCGACCTGGTCGGCAAGGTGGAGGCCGGCATCCCGGAGGACGACCCGCGCAACGCGGCGGTTATCGCCGACCTCGTGGGCGACAACGTCGGCGACTGCGCCGGGCGCGGGGCCGACCTGTTCGAATCGATGAGCGCGGAGAATATCGGCGCGATGATCCTCGGCGTCGCCATTTTCACGGCCACCGGCAAGGTGGAGTGGATCGTCTTCCCCCTCGTGCTGCGGTCGTTTGGCGTGTTCGCCACGATCGTCGGCATGCTGACGGTGCCGTTCTGGGCGAAGCGCATCAAGGACCCGATGGGCGCGCTCAACGGCGGGTACTGGGTGATCACGGTGCTCAGCATCGGCGGGCTCGCGATAGCGACATCGGCGATGCTCGGCGACGTCTGGTACTGGTTCTTCTTCTGCGGACTCGTCGGCATCGCGACGGGCATCGCCTTCGTGTACATCACGCAGTATTACACCGCCGGCGCCTGGCGCCCGGTGCAGGAGATCGCTCGCGCCAGCCGCACGGGCGCGGCCACGAACATCATCATCGGCACCGCTGTCGGCTTCGAAACGACGGCCGTCACGGCGATCACGGTCGGTCTGGCCCTCGTCGTTTCGTTCGTGCTCGGTGAACAGGCGGACCTGACGAACGTCAGCAGCGTCTCGACCGGCGTGTTCGGCACGGCCGTTGCGACGATGGGCATGCTCATGTCGGCGGCGTACGTGCTCGCGATGGATACGTTCGGGCCGATTACGGACAACGCAGGCGGCATCACCGAAATGGCCGAAGGCACGAAGCCCGAGGCTCGCGAAATCACCGACGCGCTGGACGCTGTCGGCAACACGACCAAGGCCCTGACGAAGGGCTATGCGGTCGGTTCGGCGGCGCTGGCCGCGTTCCTCCTGTTCACCGCCTACCTCGATGAAGTTCGCGTGGAGTTCGGGAAGATCGCGGTGGACGACCCCGGCCGCTACAGCGACAACGTCCAGGACCTGGACCTCATCCCGGCCGGCGCCGATACCAACGCCGCCGCCACGAACGCTATCAAGCAGTACAAGGATCAGCTCACGGCTGTCGAATCGAAGGTCAATGACAAGGACAAGTTCGGCCAGACAGACGTCGAGCACCTGATCGTCGCCAACGCCGACGAAACGCGCGCGATCCTCGACAAGAAGATCAAGGACGGCAAAGTCACGGCCGCCGACGTCCAGGGGATCGACCGCAGCCCGGTGCCGCTGCCGCGCATCATGCCCATCAACCTGGGCAAGGTAGAAGTGTTCGTCGGCGCCTTCCTCGGCGTGATGCTCGCCTTCCTGTTTAGCTCGCTCGCCATCCGGGCCGTGGGCAAGGCAGCCGGCGGCATCATCGAAGAGGTGCGCCGCCAGTTCCGCGAAAACCCCGGGATCATGACTCGCGAAGTGCGCCCGGACTACACACGGGCGGTCGACATCACGACCCGCGCGGCCCTGCGCGAGATGGTGGTGCCGGGCATCCTCGCGGTCGGCCTGCCGGTGGCGGTGGGCGTCATCTTCCGCTACGCGTTTGGGGGCGATGGCAACGAAGGCTGGCTGGCCGTGGCGGGCATGCTGATGGTGGGCACCATCGGCGGCGTGCTGCTGGCAACCTTCCTCAATAACTCCGGCGGCGCCTGGGACAACGCCAAAAAGTTCATCGAATCCGGTGGACTGAAGGATGAGGCAGGCAACGTCCAGGGCAAGGGCACCGATGTGCACGCGGCGGCCGTCGTCGGCGACACGGTGGGCGACCCGTTCAAGGACACCGCGGGCCCGGCGCTTCACGTGCTCGTGAAGCTGCTCAGCACCATCACGCTCGTGCTCGCGCCGCTGTTCATCAGCTAACGCAGGCGCGTTCAAACCCAACGATGGCCGCGGCGTACGCCGCGGCCATCGCGTTTGGGCGTGATACTCTTGGGGTATGAAACAGGCGACGTTGGAAGAGGCGGCGCGCACGCTGGCAGAGCTGGTCGCGGCGGTCCGCGCCGGCGAGACGGTGGTGATCACCGAAGACGGCGTGGCGGTGGCCGAGCTCGTGCAGCCCGTCCCGTGGGCGAACGGGCACGCGCCTGCCCCGACGAGCATCGCTCCGGAGCCGATCGACTGGGATGAGCGGCTCGACAGGCTGGCAAAGGCCGGCATCATTCGGCGCGCGAGCCAGCCCCCCTTGAAGCTCGATGAACTTCCCGACTTGATTCCGCTCAGCGGAGTGCTGGATGCGCTGCTTGAGGAGCGGCGCGAGGGCCGATGAGGTTCTGGGACGCCTCCGCGCTCGTGCCTCTCCTGCTAGACGAACCCAGGTCGTCGTTCATTCGTTCGACTTACGGACAGGATGCCGAGCTTGTCGTTTGGTGGGCCAGCCCCGTGGAGTGCGCATCGGCCATCGCGCGCCGGGATCGCGAAGAGTCCGGTGGCGGCCGACCAACGGCAACAGCGGTCCGGTCGCTCGCCGACCTCCGCAATCGATGGCAAGAGGTGCAGCCCACCGATGAGTTGCGAGAGGAGGCGATTCGCTTGATCCGTCAGCATCCGCTGCGAGCTGCCGACGGACTCCAATTGGCAGCCGCCATTGCGGCGTCGCTGGGCGAACCGGAGACGCTGGAGTTCGTTGCGCTCGACCTGCGTCTCCGAGCCGCTGCAACGGCTGAGGGAATCCGGGTCGTGTCGCTGCCATGATGGTGCCTTGCCGCGCGGTCGCACGCTCGGGTACTCTCTTCCGACCATGAACCGGCACACCCACTCCCTCGGCACTACCGCGATTACGAGCGCTACGGCGCCCGTACTTGCTAATGGTTGCCCTGCCCGGTGGGCCCCTGGTTCGTAATTCGCAATCCGCGTTCCGAACATGGAGGCCCACCAGCAGGTGGGCCTCTTTCGTTTGGGCGCAAGGAGGTGGCTGTGAAGTCTCCGTTTGAGGGCGATCTCGTGCGCCTGCGCGCCCGGGAGGCTAGCGATGCGGAAGCCAACTTCCGCTGGATGAACGATCCCGAGGTCATGCGGTTCATCCAGGTCCGGTACCCGCAGTCTATGCGCAGCCAACGCACGTATCTGGAGGGGCTTGCCGGACCGAACTTCGAAGCGTCGCGCTTCTCAATCGAGACGCTGGCGGACCGCACGGCTATCGGCACGTGCCACCTGCGCGAGACGTCGCCGGAGGACCGCTCGGCCGACCTCGGGATTACCATCGGCGACAAGGCCTACCACAACGGCGGCTACGGCACGGATGCTATGCGCGTGCTTTGCCGCCTCGGCTTCGACGTGATGAACCTGCAGAGGATCGAGTTCGGCGTTTTCGCCGATAACGCGCGTGCGCGCCGCGTCTACGAGAAGCTTGGCTTCCAGGTAGAGGCCTGCCTCCGCGATTCGGACTTTCGCGCGGGCAAGTACCGGGACCTCATCATCCTGGGGCTCCTGCGAGGCGAACTCCGATGACGAGAGACCCCTTGCACGGGAGCCTCATCCGGCTCCGCGCCGGCGAACCCGAGGACGAAACGGTCTCGTATGAGTG
>JBGOVF010000236.1:0-4623 GCA_041477975.1 Tepidiformaceae bacterium | reverse complement strand
GGTGCATGCTGTCTCGGGATCGTGGGCGACCGTCACGGCGGGGTCAAACCCGGTTTGGCGGCGGCCACGCGGCCTGTAAGCTTTCGCGCATGGCGCAGGCCGCTCTCTCCGATGTCGTCGTCCTCGAGTTCGCCACCGGCGTCGCCGGCCCGTACTGCGGCAAGCTGCTCGCCGACCTGGGCGCACAGGTCGTCAAGGTCGAGCCGGGCGGCGGCGACCGGCTGCGCCGCGAGCCGCCGCTGGTTGGCAGCGAGAGTGCGTTCTTCAACTACATGAACGCTGGCAAGTTTGGTGCGCTCGAAGTTGCGGACTCCCGCCTTGAAGAGCTACTTGCCCACGCGGACATCGTCATCCACGACGCGCAAGGTGAGGCCGCAGACGCGCTCGATGCTCGCGTGCGGGCCATCGCCCCGCGCGCCGTCTCTATCTCCGTGACGCCGTATGGCCGCAGCGGCGAGCGTGCCGGCTGGCAGGCCTCGCCGTTCACCGAGTGGGCCACTGGCGGTTACCACTACTTCGCCGGCGACCCCGAGCGGATGCCACTTGCACTGCCGGGCTACCAGGCGGAGTTCCACGCAGGCCTCCACGCAGCCGTCGCCGCGCTGGCGGGCCTGTGGCACGCCCGGGAAACGGGCCAGGGCCAGGCCGTGGAGATCTCCCACCAGGAGGCCGTGCTCAACGACCAGGCGTGGCTCACCACCATGTGGACGCACATGGGCCAGGTGCAGCGCCGCACGGGCAGCCCCTACGTGCGCTGCGCCGATGGGTTCGTCTACCTCTTCAACCTCGCGCCCTACCCAAACCTGTTCGTCTTGATGGAGCGCTTCGACCTGCTGGAGGACGAGTCGCTCCAGCAGCCGATCAACTGGGTCCAACGCTTCCCGGAGGTGCGCGCGGCGTTCGAAGAGTGGTGCGCGACCCGGACCAAAGCCGAGGTCTATCACGCCGCCCAGGAGCTGCGCATCGCCGCGTCCCCGGTCAACACCATGGAGGATGTCGCGAACAGCGAGCAACTGGCCGCCCGCGAGTGGTTCGAGACGGTCGAGGTGGACGGCAAGCCCTTCAAGGCGACGGGCTTCCCATACAAGGTGACCGGCACTCCCTGCGCGGTAACGCGGCCGGCGCCAAAGCTCGGCGAGCATACAGATGCCGTTCTCGCGTCCGCGTTCGCCTGGGCGAACGCAGCCGTCGTCAATTCAAAATTCAAAATTCAAAATTCAAAATCGCAGGCTTTGGCGGGTCTGCGCGTGATCGAAGTCACCGCCAACTGGGCGGGGCCAATCCCCGGGCGTCACTTCGCAGACCTCGGCGCCGACGTCATCAAGATCGAACTCCAGACCAAGCCCGCCACCCGCGCGCTCATCTACCCCGTCGATGACCTTTGGCCGGAGTTCTTTCACCGCAGCGGTTACTTCAACAAGCTCAACCGGAACAAGCGCGCGATCGCTCTCGACCTTTCGAAGCCGCGTGGCCGAGAGGTGTTTCTCAAGCTAGTTGCAAAAGCCGACTTGGTGTTGGAAAACAACGCCGCCCGCGTGATGGGCCAGTTGGGCCTGGCCTACGACGACCTGAAGGCCGTGAACCCGGCGATCATCATGTGTTCGATGTCCGGCTACGGTTCGAGCGGTCCCGAGCGGAGCTATTCGGCGTATGGCAGCAACATCGAAACGTCGAGTGGCCTGGCCAGCCTTCTCGGCTACGGCGCCGGCGAGTTCTTCGGCACCGGCAGCTTCTACGCCGACCCGGTGACCGGCAACCATGGCGCGGTTGCACTGCTCGCAGCCTTGCACGCCCGCCGCCGGACCGGCGACGGGCAATGGATCGACATGGCCCTGCTGGAGGCGGTAGGCCCCTTCTTCGCTCAACAGTTCCTTGAATACTCCACGAGCGGGCAGGTCCCCGTCCCACGAGGAGACCAGTGGGGCCACGGCTGGCTCCTGCAGGGCACGTTCCACACTGCGGGCAAGGACTGCTGGCTGGCGGTGACCTGCCGCGACGAGACTGACCTCCGGGCGGCCTCGGCCGTCACGGGCGCGGAAGGTTCGACGGCCCAGGACGTGGACGCGGCACTGCGCGCCTGGGCCCTGGGCCACGACCATGTATCCGCCGCGCGCCAACTCCAGGCCGCGGGCGTGCCGGCTGCCCCCGTGTTCGCCAACTGGGAGATCGTCAGTGACAACCACCTCAACGACCGCGGCTACTTCGTGCCAGTCCGCCATCGTTCCGTTGGCACCTACCGCTTCCCTGGGTTCGCCTGGCGGTTTAGCGAAACGCCGGCGGCGATCTCCCGGCCGGCGCCACGCTTCGCCGAACACAACCACGAAGTCTTCGAGGGGCTCCTGGAGCTCCCACCAGATGAGGTCGCGAGGCTGTACGCCGAGGCCGTGACAGGCGACGCGCCGATCTACGCTGCCGGACCGTCGTTGTGAGCGAAGCGGTGCTGGTGCTCCTGCCGGCAGCTTCGGCCGCTGCCCAATCGCTCCCGCCCGGCACGCCGGTTGTGCCGTACACAAACGCCGTGGACGTGATCGTGACGCTGCGCGCCAGTTCGGGCGACGTGGTCCTGGATAGCGATGGGCTCGGCGAGGATACGCTCGCGTCCGTGGCGGCGGCGCTGCGCGCGCGCTCCGGGACGTGCATCGAGGTGCGTGCGCGCGCCTGGGACGGGGAATCGCATTCGCCGCTGAGTGCAGCCTGCCGGGGCGTGATTTCGGGCTTCGGACCGGCGGGGATCAGGGAGGCTCTGGCGCTGCTTTCGCGCGAGTGAGCTACGACCAGCGGTTGGCCCTTCCGCTACTCCCGCGCAACGAAACGGTGAACGAAGTGGCGGCCCGGTGACCGTCCGGTGTCACTTGCCTTCCATGCGAGCAATCGACCGCGAATCGGTTTGCGACAGGGTGTTGCGCGGGTTCCGGATGCCCGAAATCAGAGACGTGGAGCTTCATCTGAGCCGGGGGAGGACCGTGTGACGAGGGCCCTGAAGGCGATGGTCGTCGATGACAGGGAAGACCGGCGCAACGCCACCGCGAAGGCGGTTGCTGAAGCCGGGCTCAAGGTCGTGGCCACGACGGGCCGCAGCCTGTCGCTGGACGAACTCGTGACGTGCCATAAGCCCCAGGTCATCTTCGTCGCCGTCGATAACCCGCTCGAGCGGCCCCTGCGCACAGTCGCGGCGCTGGCGGAATCCGGCCGCGGCCGGGCCGTCATCGCCTACTCTCGCTCCGATGACACGCCGTTCTTTCAGCAGGTCATCCGCGCCGGCGCCCGTCACCTTCTGCCGGCGCCCGTAAAGTCAACCGACGTCGCGATGGCCGTGAAGAACCTTGGGTTCCGCCGCCGGGGCCGCAAGGTTCGGGTCACCGGGCGCGTGTTGGCCGTCATCGGCCAGAAGGGCGGCATCGGCAAGACGGCGATCTCCGTGAACATCGCGTCATCGCTCGCGCACGACTCAAAGAACTCCGTCCTGATCATCGATTTCGACACGACGTTTGGCGATGTGGGCCTGGCAATGGACATCGACAGCCACCACACGACCGCCCGGGCGGCCACGTACCTCGACTCACTCGATCGCGAAGCGTTCAAGGAACGGCTGGTCGAACACCACTCGGGCGCATTCGTGCTGCCCGCGCCGCCACAGTTCGGCGAGTGGCTGGCTGTGGAACCCGAGGCGCTCGAACGGCTCGTGCAGTTCACCTCGGAGTTCTTCGACTACGTCATCGTCGACACGCCGGGCGCGTACAACGATGCGGTCGCGTCCGCTATCTCCGTCGCGGACCACCTGTTCATCGTCACGAGCATGGAGCGAACCAGCGTGAAGAACACCCGCCTGTTGCTGGAAGTCCTCCAGGAAGAGAACTACCCGGACGAGCGGATCCTGGTCATCGCGAATCACACCGACCGCAACAGCGGCGCCGACATCACGGAAGTGGCGCCGCAGCTCGGCCGTGCGTCGATCTGGGAAATCCCATTCGATGCGGCCATGCGCCTGGCATCGCAAGAGGGCCGGCCCATCGTCCTCTGGAACGCGGCTTCGAAATCGAGCCAGAGTCTGCGCACTCTCGCGAGCCGCCTGGCGACGGAGCCGGACCGCATCGAGCGGCGCAGCGAAGTGCGAGCGGCGCGCGCCCCGGAGCCGATCTCGTTCCGCGATCGCTTGCGCGGCAAGCTCGGGATGCGACTCGCGAAAGCGAGCTAGCCCCTGCCCTCTATTCGACCCTCTCTGAACCTGACCCGGCGCCCGCGTAAGCTCTCGGCGTGGTGCGTCGTGTCGTTCTCCTCCTGCTCCTGATCCTTCTGCCTCTCGCGCTCGCAGCATCGTGCTCGGACGCCGACACGCCGCGCCTGCCGGATGCCCCGACGGCGAAGGTCACCATCGAATCCGGCGGCAAGACCGCAACGCTCACCGTCGAGATCGCTGCCACCGAGGCCCAGCGCGAACAGGGCCTGATGCTGCGCCAGCAGATGGATGAGGACCAGGGGATGCTCTTCCTCTTCCCGGCTGATACCACCATCGGCTTCTGGATGAAGAACACGTACATCCCGCTCGACATCGCCTACATCTCCGCCGTGGGCACCGTCCTCGATGTGCATGCGGCGAAGCCACTTGACGAGACGATCATCAAG
>JBGOVF010000353.1:0-3585 GCA_041477975.1 Tepidiformaceae bacterium | reverse complement strand
TTCGAGGAATGGTTCGGACAGCCTCACCCCGCGCCGGACCTGGTCGATGAAGCCGTTTACGGCCTGCCGGAGTTGCACCGCGATCGGATTCGCGGCGCGCGGCTGGTGGCGAATCCCGGGTGCTACCCGGCCGCCTCGATCCTGGCCCTTGCGCCGGCCGTGGCGGCTGGCCTTGTTGGCGACCAGATCGTGGTGGACGCGAAGTCCGGCATTTCTGGCGCAGGACGAGGCAGTGGCGCCGGTTTCGGCTACAGCGAAGTCAACGAAGACGTTTCCGCGTACAAGGTGGCGAACCACAACCACCAGCCGGAGATTGCGCAGGAGCTTGCCGGTCTGCGCGAAGCGCCGCGGCCGAAGGTGACGTTCGTGCCGCACCTGGTGCCGATGACGCGCGGCATCCACGCCACCTGTTACGCGCCCCTGGTTCGGAGCACGTCGCTGGCGGAGGTGCGCGAGGTCTATCGCGAGTTCTACGCCAGCGCCCCCTTTACGCGCGTGACCGATTCGCCGCCGCACACGAAACACACACTCGGCAACAATATGTGCCTGGTCCACCCGGTGATCGACGAACGCAACGGGATGCTCGTGGCCATTGGCGTGCTGGACAACCTGGTGAAGGGCGCCGCCGGGCAGGCGATCGAGAACATGAACCTGATGCTCGGGCTCGCCCAGACGAGCGGGTTGGACCTTCCGGCGGTGTACCCGTGACCGTTTCCGCGCCCGACCCGGCGGGCGATTCGACTTCAGCGCAGGGGTTCGTGGCGGGCGCTGTCTACGCGGGGATCAAGACCTATGGCGATGGAAAGTACGACCTGGGCATCCTCGCCTCCGACCGGCCGTGCACGGTGGCGGCGACGTTTACGAAGAACCTGCTGCACTCCGCTTCCGTGGATGTGAACCGCGCCCACCTTGCGGCCGCGTCGCCGAGGGGGGTGGTGGTGAACAGCGGCATTGCGAATTCGAGCACGGGCCAACGCGGACTGGCCGATGGGGAACAGATGGCAGCCTGGGCAGCGGCGCGGATGGGCGTTCAGCCAGCCGAAGTGCTGGTTTGCAGCACCGGGGTCATCGGCCATTTCCTGCCGATGGAGAAGATCGAGTCGGGAATCGGGGCCATCGACGTTGGCGCGGGCGGCGGGGCAACGTTTGCCCGCGCGATTATGACGACTGATACACGCCCGAAGCATGCCTCGGTGAAGTTCGGGCCGTACACGCTTGGTGGTTGCTCGAAGGGTTCCGGGATGATCCACCCGAACATGGCAACGATGCTGGCGTTCCTGACCACCGACGCACCGGTCGAGCAGCGCTTGCTGCAGACGACGCTAAGCGCAGCCGTCGAGAAGTCGTTCAACCTGCTTTCGATCGATGGCGATACGAGCCCCAGCGACACGGCGCTGCTGTTCGCAAACGGGGCAGCGGGAGGCGACACGATCGCCGAGGGCTCGCCGCTGGCCAGCGACTTCGCTTCCGCCGTTGAAGTGCTCTGTGTTTATCTCGCGAAGGAGATGGCGCGCGACGGCGAAGGCGCCACGAAGTTGATCGAGTTTCGGGTGAGTGGCGCGGCCACGCAGGCCGAGGCCGCCAGCCTGGTGCGGACGCTCTCCACGTCCTATCTGCTGAAGAGCGCGGTGCACGGCGCCGACCCCAACTGGGGCCGGGTGATCGCAGTCGTCGGCCGTTCGGGCGTGACCGTTTCGGAACCGCACGTGACCGCGGCAATCTGCGGGACGCGGGTGTTCGAAGACGAACGTCCCACGGAGTTCGACCCTCGGGTTGTGGCGACGGCGATGCGCGGCGACACGGTCACGATTGAGGTGGAGCTGGGGGCAGGCGCCGCTTCGGCCACCGGCTGGGGCTGCGACCTTTCAGCCGAGTACGTGAGCATCAATGCCGACTACCACACGTGAGCGGCCCACTCGTCATCAAGATTGGCGGAAGCACCCTCGGCGCGGCTGACACGACGTTCCGCGACGTGGCCGCGCTCGCACGCGACGGACACATCCCCGTGGTTGTACACGGTGGTGGCGCCGAGGCCTCGCGCTGGCTGGAGGCGATGTCGATACCGTCGCGTTTCGAGCGCGGCCTGCGGGTGACCGACGAGAGGGTGCTGCCGGTGGTTGTTGCCGTTTTCGCGGGACTGGTGAACAAGCGCATCGTCGCGGCTATCAATGCGGCCGGAGCATCGGCGGTCGGGTTCTGCGGCGCTGATGGCCGGGTGCTCGAATGCCGCCTGGCAGACGCGGCGCTGGGGTTCGTCGGCGAGCCGGAACGCGTGAATCCGGTGCCGATCCGGGCGCTGCTCGGCGCGGGAATAGTGCCGGTGATCGGACCAATTGGCTGCGTTCCGGGAACCGTGGAGGACCAGCTCGTGAACGTCAACGCAGATACGGTAGCGGGCGAAATCTCGGCAGCGTTGGATGCGGAACGGCTCGTGTTCCTGACGGATGTCGAGGGTGTGCGTGGCGCGGATGGCGCGCGGATCGCGCGGCTTTCGGCCCCGGAAGCGCTCGCCCTGATCGCTGATGGGACAATCGCTGGGGGGATGATCCCGAAGGTCGAGGCGTGCCTGCACGCCGTGGCGCTCGGCATCACCGCACAGATTGTGGATGGCCGCGAGGCGGGGATGCTGCGCGCGATCCAGGGGGCCGGCACACTCTTCGAGCCGTAGCTCCGTCCCGATTGTTAACGTTCCGCAGGGAAAATTGATGACGGCGCCGCCATCGCTTGACAGAATGAAGATGCGGCGGCTGCCGCCCGGACGGTTTGAGGCATGGTCGACACGGAAGCCCTGGAAGCCGAGCCGCAATCCCACCCCGCCGGCACGGAGGTCGACCTTGATGATCCGTCGCTGTACCTGAACCGTGAGTTGAGCTGGCTGGAATTCAACCAGCGCGTTCTCGCCGAGGCCCACGACTCCCGCAACCCTCTGCTGGAGCGGGTGAAGTTCCTGGCCATTGCCGCGAGCAACCTGGATGAGTTCTATACGAAGCGCGTCGGCTGGTTGAAGCGCGTCCTCGCGAAAGAGCCGCGCACCCAGACGGTGGACGGTCTGACCATCGGTGAGCAATTGGAACTGGTCATCGACCGCTGCGTGCGTATGCACCGGGAACTCGATGAAACGTGGGCGACCGAGCTGTCGCCAGCCCTGGCCCTCGATGGCATCCGAATCGTGCCGTTCGCCGCGTTGGATGCCGGCGCGCAGGAGCAGCTTCGCGCGTACTTCGAAGAAGCCATCTTCCCGGTGCTGACACCGCTGGTCGTGGACCCGGCCCACCCCTTCCCGTTCATCTCCAGCGGAAGCCTGTCATTGGCGCTCAACGTTCGCCATCCAGTGACGGGCCAGGACCGCTTCGCGAGGATCAAGGTTCCCCAAAACCGCCCGCGCCTGGTCGACGCCGGCGACCTGCGGTTCGTGCTCCTCGAGGACTTGATCGCTGCACACGTGGGCATGCTCTTTCCCGGAATGGAAGTGACCGAATGGCACGCGCTCCGGGTGACTCGCAGTGCGGAGATTGGAAGCCCCGGCGAAGAGGCTGACGACCTGTTGGAGCTAATCGAAAGCGCGCTCCGGCGGCGCCGGCTGGC
>JBGOVF010000259.1:0-4305 GCA_041477975.1 Tepidiformaceae bacterium | reverse complement strand
GTTTCCCAGCACGGAGCATTCGGCCAGCGTCACGGCGAGGCCGCCGTCGGAGCAGTCGTGGGCGCTCACCAGAAGGCCTTCGGCGTGAGCGCGTAGCACCAGACGCTGCAGCAAGTACTCGGCCTCCAGGTCCACCTTCGGCAGCCCGGCCACCTTGCCGTGCATAGCCTCCAGGTATTCGCTCCCGCCGAGGGTCGCGGCCGGCTGGGCCACGCCCGCGCCCAGCAGGAAGACCGGGTGATCAACGCCTTCGAACGCGGCGGCGAGATGCTTCGACACGTCATCCAGCAGCCCGAGCATGCCGATCACCGGCGTCGGGTAGACCGGCCGCCCGGACGTTTCGTTGAAGAGACTGACGTTGCCGCTGACCACCGGCGTGCCGAAGATCGAGCAAGCCTCGGCGATGCCGCGCACCGCCTGGTTCAGCGTGTAGTACACGTCCAGCTTCTCCGGGTTGCCGAAGTTCAAGCAGTCGGTAACGGCCACCGGCGTCGCCCCGGTGCAGACGACGTTGCGCGCCGCCTCGGCCACCGCGATCGCCCCGCCCACGTACGGATCGAGGAAGCAAAGCCGCCCGTTGCAGTCCGTCGCCAGCGCGATGCCCCGAGTCGTGCCGGGCACGCGCAGCACCGCCGCGTCGCCGCCGGGCGGCACCACCGTGTTGTTCAGCACCTGGTGGTCGTACTGGCGGAAGACCCCGCGCTTGCTCGTGATGTTCGGCCGCGCCAGCAGCCGCAGCAGCGTCGCGGTCGTCTCCTCGGGCTTGAGGTCCGGTAGCGAGGCGCAGTTGAATTGGTTCAGCTCGAGCAGCTCCGCCGGCCGCACCCCCTGGCGGCGATACTGTGGCGGCTCCGTCGCAAGCTCGTACGGGACCCGCGCCACCTCGCGTCCCTCCCAACGGATCACCACGTCCTCGCCCTTCGTCACGACGCCGATCGACTCGCAGTGCAGCTCCCAGTGCTGGAAGAGCTTCGTGACGTCGCCGACGTGCTCCTTCTTCGCCACCACGAGCATCCGCTCCTGGCTCTCGCTCAACATAACTTCGTACGCGGTCATGCCCGCTTCGCGTCGCGGCACTTTGTCCAGGTTCAGCTCGGCGCCGCTGTGGCCCTTCGCGCAACACTCCACGACCGAGCTGGTCAGCCCCGCCGCCCCCAGGTCCTGCAGACCCACGATCCAGTCGCCATGTTCCGAGGCCAGTTCGTAGCACGCCTCCATCAGCAGCTTTTCGAGGAATGGATTGCCCACCTGCACGGCCGGCCGCATCTCTTCGAAGCGAGCCTCGGGGTCGGTCCGGCTGGCCAGTCCGCTCGCCCCGTGGATGCCGTCGCGCCCGGTATCCGCCCCTACCAATAGAAGGACGTTCCCCTCGCCGGTCGCTCGCGCGCTCTGCAGCTTCGCCACCTCGGCAATGCCCACGCACATCGCGTTCACCAGCGGGTTGCCGTTGTACGCCTCCGAAAACACCACCTCGCCGCCCACGTTTGGGATGCCCAGGCAGTTGCCGTAGCTGCCAACGCCGCCAACCACGCCTTCGAACAGGTAGCGGTTCTGCGGGTCATCCGGCGGGCCGAAGCGCAGCGAATCGAGGATCGCGATCGGGTAGGCGCCCATCGCGAAGATGTCGCGCACGATCCCCCCGACCCCGGTCGCCGCGCCCTGGAACGGTTCGATCGCGGACGGGTGGTTGTGCGACTCCACCTTCATCACCACGCACAGCCCGCCGCCGATATCGATCGCGCCTGCGTTCTCAGCGCCCGCCTTGGTCAGGACAAGGTCGCCGCCGGTGGGGAAGAGGCGCAAGAGGGGCTTGCTGTTCTTGTAGCCGCAATGCTCGCTCCACAACGACCCGAACATCCCCAGTTCAACCTCGTTCGGCTCGCGCCCGAGCTGGCGCACGAGCAGGTCATACTCGTCGTGGCTCAGGGCAACGGCATCGAGGGCGGCCTGGTCAACGGGCATGCCCAAAGCATAGGAGAGCGAAGAGCGAAGAGCGAAGAGCGAAGAGTGGGCGGCCTGGGCTTGACACGGGCCGATATAGTCCCGCTAAGACGAAACGGACTCTTTGCGAAGGACGCGACAGTGCTGGAACTCGAACTGGTCAACGTCCTGTTCAGTTGGCTGACGCACGTGGGGTCGGCCTGCATCGTATGCAACTGGGACCCGGCCAGCCAGAGCTGGGTGCCTTACGCCGGCACGGCGGCGGCCGGTGCCGCGGGGGCTGCGGCGGGCACGGCCGCGGGCCAGGCTGGCGGCCGCGGCGCCGGAGGCAGCGGGTCGCCCGGCCTCGGCCAGCCCGTGAACCCGGACACGTACCAGCGGCTGCCGCCAGGCCACGCCCCCGCCGTCCCGAGCGAGTACATACCCCGCGACGACGTCGATGCGCGCGTCGCGGGGGACGAGGCCGCGCGCGAACAGGCCCGCGCCGACCGCCACGCGCGCCACCCCGAGGATACGCCCGCGCCTCCGCCTAACCAGCCCGACCACTCGGCTGGGGACGCGTTTTATCACACGGTCTTCACGCTAGGCACGCGCTAGATGACGGCGGCCGTAGTGATTCAGCGCCGAAGCCGTGCCGACCTGATCGTGCTGGCGGGCGTCATCGTCTCCGCCGCGGCAGTCGTCGTGCAGATCGACTTCATGACCCGGCCCGGGCTGGCCGACACACTCGGCGGGCTGGCACACCACGCCTTCGTGCTCTGCCTCTTGCTAGTCGTGACGGCCCGCTCGCGAACGGTTTCGCTCGGGATGCTTGGCATCTTCTGGCTGCTCGGCGTGTGGGGCGTGTTCGAACTGGCGTACTTCGTCGAACGCCAGTCGTCCGATATCTTCGGCGTCGATGCGGCGGGCTATTTCTTTCCAGTTTGGATGGCGCCGTTCATTGAGGAATCCATGAAGGCGCTGCCCGTGCTCCTCTACTTCGTGCTTGCCGGCCGTGGCGGCTACCGGCATCCGGCCGCCACAGATGGGCTGCTGCTCGGTTTCATGATCGGCGCCGGTGTTTCGTTCCACGAGGACGCGCACGTCGGCCAAATCCTTGTTTCGGGCGATGGCTGGTCGGCCGCCAAGCCGTGGACCGCTATCTTCCCGACGATTTCGCCGATCGGCGACGGCATCTTTGCGCTCAACCACGCCCTCTGGGCCGCGCTCAGCGGCCTGGCAATTGGGGTGGCTATGACGCTGCGGCACTGGCGCTGGGCCTGGGCGCTGGCCGTGTTTGGCCCACTCTTCGCCGTTACGAACCACATCATGTCCAACTATTTCACCAGTTTCACCAACCTGCTGCTCAACCGTGGCAACGTGCCCGGGAAGTTCGACACAATCCGCGACCTCACGAACGCCGGGAGGATTCCCATCGGATTCCTGGTGGGCGCTGCCATTCTCGTTGCCGCCGGTGAATGGTGGGCGCTCCGCTGGGTTGGCCGTCGCGAGAGGATGTTGCCTGCCGTCGGGTTGCGACGGTACGCCGGGCTAGTGGCGCGGAGCCTTTCAAAGTCCGGTGCGGCGGAACTGCTGGCGGGAGAGCGGTACCTCCTCCTTCGGCGTCGTCTCTACTTCCAGGGATGGCGCGCTGCTCATGCGGGCGCCGTACCGAGCATCACGGACGCGGACATCGCCGAGCTGCGTTCGCTGTGGCTCCGCGCCGGCCTGGCCGCTGAGGCGGCGCCTGTGGTGCCGCTTCCGCCGGCTGCTGCGGCCACGGGGTCGACGGTTGAAGCTCCCGGCGGGCTCGTTGTCCCTGCGGAGCCGAACGCACCGCTCATTCCGGGAGACTGATAGCGCCCGGGCGGCGGTGCCAATCGAGTGGGCGCGCCGTACACTCCTCCCGTGCTCCGAATCGGCGCTTCCGCAATCGATATCACCCCGGCCGTTGGCACCGCCCTGGATGGTTACGGAGGGCGGACCGATGTCTCCCTCGGCGTCCACGACCCGCTCTACGCCCGCTGCCTCTACCTGGACGACGGCGCCACTCAGCTCGCGCTCGTCGTCTGCGACCTCATCGGCATCGGCAGCTTCATCGCCAGGCGGGCGCGGGAGCTGATCGCCGAACGGCCGGACATCCCGGCTTCGAATGTCATGATTGCGGCCACGCACACGCACGCGGGGCCTGCCGGCGTGCGCGGCGGCGGCGAAGCCGTGCTCGCGGAGACGGTGGCTCGCCAGGTGGCAGGCGCGGTCCGGGTCGCCCACCGGGATGCGGTCGAAGGCGCGCTCAAGTACGGCACGACGCCCCTCGAAAGCATCGCGCAGAACCGCCGTCACCCCGATTGGCCCCTCGACCACCGCCTCGACGTGCTCGCCGCC
>JBGOVF010000158.1:0-6107 GCA_041477975.1 Tepidiformaceae bacterium | reverse complement strand
GTTGAGGAGATGCTACGGTTCGAAGGGCCCGTTACGTTCTCGGGGCGGATCACGCCGGAGGCGCGCGAGGTGGCCGGCTGCCCGGTGGCTGCTGGCCAGTCGATCACGGTCTCGCTGGCAGGCGCGAACTACGACCCGCGCCTGCACAAGAACCCGCACGACTTCGACATCAGCCGCGAGGACATTGACCACATCGCCTTTGGCGGCGGCGTGCACTACTGCCTCGGGGCGCCGCTTGCGCGGCTGGAAACGCAGGTTGGCGTGATGACGCTGCTCACGCGCTTCCCGAACCTGCGCCTGGCGCGCGGCGAATCGCTGACGTGGAAGACGGTACCGGGCTTCCGGGGACTCGAGCGGCTGACGGTCCTGACGTAGCCGTTCAAGCTTCGACCTTGCAGTCCTCGAGCTTCCGTCGCATTCGCCGGCCCACACGAGGCCTGGATCGGAAGAAAAGCTGGCCCGAGAGTGATCACCGACTTCGAAAGAGCAGGCCCAACACCCACGCGATTGGGGCCATTTGGCCGTGACCGCTGCGACGCAGCGATGGCACGCTGGTTCATGAGGTCAAGGCCATGCGGGGAAAGCGAAGCACTGACTCTCCCGGAGTCCGTGCCATCGGACTACTAAAGAAGAAGCACAAGCTCGCTGTTGTCCTGGGTCTCGTGGGGGCCTACGCGTTCGCGGTGCGGCGTCGGCTCGTTCGCTGGGGTGCAACCGAAGATGAGCTCCGACACCCGTACCCGGGGGCCGGTCTCATTCCGGGCGCCACGCGCAGCGCGACGATGTCTGTGACGATCGAGGCTCCGCCTTCGCACGTGTGGCCGTGGCTGGTACAGATGGGCGCCGACCGCGCCGGCTGGTACAGCTGGGATCGCCTCGACAACTTCGGGCGTCGCAGCGCTGAGCGCATCCATCCCGACTGGCAGAAGATCTCGATCGGTGACCACCTGGCAGCCATGCCCGACGGGAGCGAATGGTGGGAGGTGGCGGCACTCGAACCGGAGCGCTTCCTCTGCTTGCGCATGTCGGTCGACCTGCGCGGGCGTCCCTTCGACCCGCAGGGGGCGCGGCCGCGCTTCTACACCGACTCGACCTGGGGCTTTCTGCTGGAGGAGTTGGCGGGGCGCCGCACCCGATTGGTAGTCAGTGGCTACTGGTCGCTCCGGCCGCAGTGGCTTCAACCGATCATGAGCTTCGTCTTCCTGGAGCTCGCCCACTGGATCATGCAGACGCGCCAGTTCGCGAACCTCGAGCGGCTCGCCGAGCGCGACGCAGCGCGCTCCGGCGAGCCGTCAGAAGTCGCGACTCTGGTTTAGCAGGCAAAGGCTGTGCAGCGACAACTGAGGAATGAAGACACAAAGCGGCAGACGGCCTGCGAGAAGACGATCGCCGCTTCGCCGCTTCGGCGCTGGCGCGCACCACGGTGCGGTTCTGGGGGTCAGCTTCTCTGAGCGAGGGGAGGATGAGCCGCTGACGAGGAATTCGTAGACCGAATCGACGCGAAGGTGGACCGAAAGCGGCTCGCTTTCGGCGAGGAGGCGCGAGACGGTGGTTTTGCCGGCGCCGGCCGGTCCGGAGAGGATGAGGAGCATTGGGGGGGCATTTTCGCCGGAATCGGCCGTTCCGGCGACGTTTAGCGCACGAAGCTCGATGGCAGTTACACCGGCTCCAGCGCGCGGTGGGGCTCGACCGGAAGTTGGACGCGGATGCGGTCGCCGGGGCGGACTTCGCCTCCGGTGATGACGATGGCCATGATGCCGGCAAGGCGGACCAGGTTGCCGGCGGCGTCGCGGTCGAGGACGGCGGCCATGAGGCCGGATTCGAGGCCGTCGAGCTGGGCGCAGGGGTTGCGCAGGCCGGTGACTTCGATGACAGCGTCGGCGCCCAGGCGCAGGCGCGCGCCCGTGGGCAGGGCGAGGAGGTCGAGGCCGCGGGTCGTCACGTTCTCACCCATCTCGCCGGCGCGCACCTTGAAGCCCTGGGCGCGCAGGGCGTCGTGCAATTCGGCGTGGATGAGGTGGACCTGGCGGAGGTTCGGCTGGGAGGGGTCACGGGCCACGCGGGAGCGGTGCTTCACGGTGGCGCCCAAATGAGCGTCGCCTTCGACCCCAAGCCCGGCGACGAGCGTGATGCTCTCGCTCGCGGCCTTGCGCATCGTGTGCCCGGGGCTGCGGTGGACGGCCTCGACCGTGGCTTCCACGGTCAGTTGGCGAAGCGGACGACGGGGCTCGTCCGCGCCCACAAGTCTTCGAGGCGGTAGTACTGGCGCTGTTCGGGCGAAAAGATGTGGACGATGATGTCGCCAAAATCGAGGAGCATCCAGCCGCTAGCGGGCGAGCCCTCTTTGTGGCGGAGGTCGTGGCCTTCGGGTTTGAGGTCTTTTTCCAGGTACTCGCCGAGGGCGCTAAACTGGAGTGGCGACTGGGCCGTGGCGATCACGAAGTAATCCGTGAACGAAGCGGTGCGCGAAATATCGAGTAGCGCGATGTCCAGCGCCTTGTGTTCGGAAAGAACGTCGACCGCCCGGTGCGCGAGTTGCTCGGAATCCAGGAAGCGGGCTCCAACCCCGGAAGAGCGGGGATCGAAGGGATCTTACCATAGCTGTGAAGCGCCCCCGGGTTGTGGTCGGCATGTCCGGCGGAGTGGATAGCTCCGTGGCGGCGGCGCTGCTTTGCGAGCAGGGCTACGACGTCGTGGGCGTGACGATGCGCCTCTGGACAGAGGAGCGGCCGGAGGAGTTCAGCGGCCATCAGCAGTGCTGCGGCGTCGAGGATATCGACGACGCCCGGCGGGTGGCCGGGCAGCTTGGCATCCGCCACTACGTGATGAACTTCGAGCAGCAGTTTCGCGAGCATGTGGTCGACCGCTTCGTGAGCGAGTACGCGGCCGGCCGCACGCCGAACCCGTGCGTGCGTTGCAACGAGCAGATCAAGTACCGGGCGCTGTTGGACCGGCTGCCGGCACTGGAGGCGCAGTACATCGCGACCGGCCACTACGCGCGGGTAGAGCACGGCAGCGATGGCGGGCGGCATCGCCTGCTGCGCGCGGCGGATGCGGCCAAGGACCAGTCGTACGTCCTTTATATGTTGCAGCAGGCGCAGCTGGCACAGCTGCTGTTACCCATCGGCGGGCTGACGAAGGGCGAGGTGCGGGAGCACGCGCGCGGGCTCGGACTGGACGTGGCGGAGAAGCCGGACAGCGTGGAGATCTGCTTCGTGCCGGGAAACGACTACCGCGCTTTCGTTCAGGAGCGGGTGGCGGCGGCGCCGGGCGAAATGCGCGCGAGCGACGGCGCGCTGGTGGGCGAGCACCGGGGCGTGACGGCCTACACGATCGGGCAGCGCAAGGGGCTGGGCGTGGCTGTGGGGGAACCGCGGTTTGTGACGGCGATCGATGCGGTGGCGAACATCGTCACGATCGGGAGCGAGGACGACCTGTTCGCGGATACGGTGGAGGTGGGCGAGGTGCGCTGGACAGCGGGCGGGCCGCCTTCGACGGGAACGGTGATCGAGGCGAAGGCACGGTACAAGGCCGAGCCGGCGGCGGCAGCGCTGATTGAGGCTGACGGGGAGCGCGCTACGGTGCACTTCACGCGCCGCCAGCGGGCGCTGACGCCGGGCCAGGCGATCGCGTTCTATGCAGGCGAAGAGGTACTGGGCGGGGGGACGATCGAGCGGGCCTGGCGGAGCTGAAAGGCGGCCTTCACAGGCCCTGCTGTGGCGGATTATCAGGTCGCAAGTGGTTGATTATCGCGTCCGTAGTGGTGGATTTTCACGCGACTGATGGTGGAATATCGTCCGGCATGTGGTTGAACATCATTCACCGGCCGGTTAAATTGTCACCATGCTCCGGCGAAATCTCAACTCCTCCATACACGAGTCGCTGCTCGATACTCCGGTTGTGCTGCTGGTTGGCGCGCGGCAGACGGGCAAGTCCACGCTTGCGCGCGAACTAAACCCGGCTGCGCAGTACGTGACGCTGGACAACGCAGCCACACTGCTCGCCGCCACGACGGACCCGGATGGCTTCATCCGTTCCCTTCCCCGTCCGGTGGTGCTGGACGAAGTCCAGCACGCGCCCGAGCTGTTCCGCGCGATCAAGGCCGAGGTCGACCGAAACCGTCGGCCTGGCGGCTTTCTTCTCACGGGCTCGGCCAACGTCATGCTCCTTCCGCGACTCTCCGAGTCGCTGGCCGGCCGGATGGAGATCCACACGCTCTGGCCGTTGTCGCAGGGCGAACTGGAAGGAGTGCGCGAGGGCTTCATCGATGCGGTGTTTGCGCCAGAGGCGCCCGTGCTCGCTCCTTCTATTGAGGCGAAGGGCACGATCGTGGCGCGCGCCGTCCGTGGCGGCTACCCCGAGGTAATAGGCCGGGATGCGCGCGGCCGGCGCCGCTGGTTCGATGGCTACACTACGACGCTCCTGCAGCGCGATGTGCGCGACCTCGCCAATATCGAGGCCCTTGGCGACCTGCCCCGGCTGCTGCGCTTGATCGCCGGCCGGGCGACGGCCGTCGTGAACGTGGCCGCCCTCGGTAACGAGATCGGGATCCCCCAGACAAGCCTGAAGCGCTACCTGACGCTCCTTCAGGCAACCTACCTCGTGCAGCTCCTGCAGCCGTGGTTCGTGAACCTGGGCAAACGGGTCGTGAAGTCGCCGAAGTTCGTGCTCGATGACAGCGGCATCCTCGCATTCCTGACAGAGGTGACCGAAGCGGGCGTACTGAGCGGCGACGGACTCCTCGGCCCGGTGGTCGAGAACTTCGTGTTGATGGAGCTGCGCAAGCAGATCGGCTGGAGCGCGCTGGCGCCGAACCTGGGCTTCTTCCGGACGCACACCGGCACCGAAGTCGATGCGGTGTTGGAGCGAAGAGACGGCCGGATCGTCGGTATCGAAGTGAAGGCCGGGGCCACGATCAGTCCTGGCGACTTCCGCGGCCTTCGGTTCCTGCGCGACGAACTAGGCGATCGGTTCAGCCGCGGAGTTTTGCTTTACACCGGCGAGCACACGCTGCCGTTCGGCGACCGCCTCTGGGCGATGCCTATCGATGCGCTCTGGCGCTGGGGCGCCGTTTCGAACGCGGCTTAGGCGGGGCGTCCATCTGCCTTGGCGAGGAGCAGCGGCAGCAGCTCCGAGCGACCGAGGGTGCAAGCGGCGCAATCGCGCAGAGCACTGGCGGGAACCCCAAGGTTCCGAGCGACAAGGCCGAACTCACGATCGCTCAGTTCCCGCCGGCCGTGGCTGATCATGGCTTTGGTCAACAGCCGGCCCGTGTCGTCGTAGAACAGCAGGAAACGGTGGCTGCCCTCGGCAGGGCGACCCTCAAGTTTCCGTTCGAGGCAATCCAACAGATCTCGGGAAGGAACCGGCACCTACACCAACCGAGCCGCGAGGATGCCAAGGTGGCGTTCGGTCAGAGGGCTTCGTTCGCGTTCCTTGCGGAGGATCGCGAGGTACTCGAGTTCGGCCTGGAGGAGCGCGGCAATCGCGCCCGACGGGTCATCGCCTTCGGCGTAGCACTCCACCTCGGGGTCGTCGGCGAGCCACGTCCCGGCCTCGGTCCGTTCAACGCGAAATGACGCGCCGCGAGCGAGCGGGAGCCCGGCATCGGTGACGGAGAGCGTGCTCACGACTGCAATCGTACCTCAACTGGCCGACTTGCTTTGTTGCGCCGCCGCCCACGCCATCTCGGCCACCGCCTCCGGCGTCTGTGTCGCATCGATGACGAGCCAGCCGCCGGGCGGCGCGGCGGCGGCCTGGGCGAGGTAGCTTTCGCGCACGCGCCGGTGGAACTCCAGTCCTTCGAGACCTGTGCGGATTGCCTCGGCTTCGCCATGCTTGCGCGCGAGGCCGATCGCAGGATCGATGTCCAGGTAGACCAGCAGGTCCGGTTCGAGCCCGCCCCGGGCCATGGCGTCGGCCGCGCGGACAGCAGCTTCGTCCAGCCCGCGGGCGTGGGCCTGGTAGGCGATGGTGCTGGGGGAAAAACGGTCACAGACGACCGTGGCCCCGCGATGCAACGCCGGCTGGATGACCTCACTCACCAACTGGGCACGGGCGGCCAGGTAGGCGAAAAGCTCGGCCCAGGGCGCGAGCGGCAGGTGAAG
>JBGOVF010000155.1:0-6135 GCA_041477975.1 Tepidiformaceae bacterium | reverse complement strand
CTGAAGCGGCCCGCCATCCGGTCTTCCTGGTTAGCCCGGCCGAAGCGTAGCGGTTCAGAGTTCCAGCCGGCCCTCCGCGACCTTCACTACGCCACCGCCGACATGCACGGATGAGACGTTGCCGTTGGCCAGCGCAACATCGACCTGCATCTGGCTCGGACGGCCCTTCTCGTAACCCTGTTGGATCGTGAGGCGGCCCGGCTTGCAGATGCCACGCTCCACGAGCATCGCGCCGAGGGGCCCGGCCGCCGACCCGGTCGCGTAGTCTTCCCCGGGGGCGCCGTCCAGCAGCCAGAACATGCGGGCGCGGACATCGGATTCAGCGTCGGGTTCCGGGGCGAAGACGTAGATGGCGCGGAACGGGATGTCGCCGAAGTAGCGCGCCATGGCCGCCGAGTCCGGCCGCGTGCGGGCGATGGCGGCGCGGCGCGCCACAGGGATGTAAAGGAATTCGATGCCAGCGCTCCCGTAGATTGGCTCCACAGAGGGGTGGAGATCGTCCGCCGTGAGGCTGGCGAGGGCGGCGATCGTTGCCCGGCTTGCCGCAACCGTCCGGAACGACGGCAGGCGCTGCGCCATGCGGGCCGCGCCGGTCGCGCCGTCGCCGGGGTCGATCTCCACAGGGGTCGGCCCAACGCCAAGCTCGAAGACGAGCTTCCTTGCGTTTCGCTCAACTCCGAGGACGAAGGCTGTTCCGACGGTGGGGTGGCCGGCCATCGGCAGTTCCAGCTCCGGCGTGAAGATGCGCACACGGGCATCCGTTCCGGCGAGCCGCGAGGGCAACACGAAGGTCGTCTCGGCGTAGTTCATTTCGACGGCGATGGCCTGCATTTCGGTGTCCGCAAGCCCTTCGGCTTCCGGGAACACGGCCAGCTGATTGCCGCCGAAGCGCTGCTGTGTGAATACATCGACCTGGACGAAACGATAACTGCGCAACAAGGGTCACCTCCGGGCTCGAACAGGATGGCGGAATGCGAGTATTGCCTGTAACTTCGTCTATTGGCAAATTAGCGATATGGCGATAGACGTCACCGTCCTTCATGCGCTGGCGAACGAACGCCGGCTCCAGATCCTCGAATGGCTTAAGGACCCCGTAGCCCACTTCCCGCCCCAGGTGGATGGCGACCTCGTGGCAGACGGCGTTTGCGCCGTGTTGATCGCTCAGAAGCTCGGGATCAGCCAGCCGACACTGAGCGAGCATCTACGGGTGCTCTCCGCTGCGCACCTCGTGCGAGGCAAACGGATCAAGCAGTGGGTGTTCTACAAGCGCGACGAGGAGGAGATAGCCCGCGCCGCGGAGATGGTGCGCGGCGTGTAGGCCTTCGGGCGCGTAAACGGCTGGATCGCTCCTCGCCGCCCGACGGCGAGCCGTAGTGCTACACTCTGGCGCCCCGACGGCTCCCTAGCTGACGCCCGACCCTCCATCCACCGGCAACGACACGCCGGTGATGAAGCCTGCCTCGTCCGAATGCAGGAAGAGCGCGGCGTAGGCGACGTCCCACCCGGTGCCCATCTTTCGGCCCAGGGGCACCTGGCGGTCGCGGGATGCGATGACCTCCTCGCGCGGCGTGCCGGCGGCGACGCGCGGTTCGATCGCCATTGGCGTGTTCATCAGCCCCGGGAGGATGACGTTCGCCCGGATGCCGTAGCGAGCGTTCGCCGCGGCAAGGTTTTCAGTGAGGCTGATCACGCCGGCCTTGGTCGTCTTGTAGCCGACGTACGGGTAGGCGCTCCGCACCGCCATCGAGGAGATGTTGACAATCGACCCGGAACCCTGGTCCCGCATGGCCGGAAGCGCGTGCTTGCAGGCGAGCCACATCCCGCGCAGGTTCACGGCGACGATACGGTCGAACGCCTCGACCGAGAGTTCGGTGGCCACGTCGTCGCCGAGCGCCAGGCTTGCGCCGACGTTGTTGTGGAGGATGTCGATGCGGCCGTGGCGAGCGATTGCGACGGCAATTGCAGCGGCCACTGCGGATTCCTCCACTACGTCGCAGGCGAAGGCGGAGGCGGCGCCACCTTCGCCTGCAATGAGTGAGACAGTGTCTTCCGCTGCCGCCAGGTCGCGGTCGACTATGAGCACGCGCGCGCCTTCGCGCGCGAGCAGCATGGCCGTTGCGCGCCCGTTGCCGATGGTTTCTCCGGGTGTCTGCCCTCCGCCGAACACGATCGCGGATTTGCCCTTGACTCGTTCGCCCATGCCTCACCCCTCGGAAGGAAAGTCGCTCCACCGTAGGGCACCGGTAGCGAGACGGAAAGGCAGCGGGGCCGGCTATCAGGCCGCGGGCTCGTGCGCGGCGCCCGCTGTCCGCACAGCGTTGCGGCCGTCGTCCTTGGCCTCGTAGAGCGCGCGGTCGGCTTCCAGCAGCAATGCGCCGGGGGAGGCGGGCGCCGATGACTGGTACGAACTGACGCCGATGCTGGCCCTGACCTCGACGCTTGTGCCGCTGCTCAAGGCGATGGGCGAACCAGCCAGCGCCTGCCGCACGCGTTCCGCGGATGCGACTGCGCTGGCCAGATCGGAAGCCGGTAGCACCACCACGAACTCCTCGCCGCCGTAGCGCGCCACCAGGTCGGCGTCGCGCACCTGTCCGCGAATGCGTGCGGCCACTTCCTGCAGCACCTGGTCGCCGGCGTCGTGCCCAAGCGTGTCGTTTACGTCCTTGAAGTGATCCAGGTCCAGCATGAACAGGCTGAGCGGGGCCGAATAGCGCGCCGCGATGCGGACCTGTTCGGCCAGGAATTCCTCCAGGTGGCGCCGGTTCGCGAGGCCGGTGAGCGGGTCGGTGGAGGCCGCGGTGGTCAACGCCTGGCGTTCGAGCTCGAGCCGGGCGTTCTCCTGCTCAACCTCGAGCGTGAGTTGGAGGAGGGCCTCGTTCGCGCGCGAGAGGACTTCATCGGCCGATACCTCGGCCTGCGGAAGTTCGAGCATCGTGACGAACACGGCTGCGTTGCCGATCACCTCTGGCACAAGGCTATCGGCGTCCTCCGGTGCGATCCCGAGCATCGCACAGGCATCGCGGAACCTCACGAGGTCGCGGGCGGCCATTCCGCCGCCGATAAGGTCCGAGACGGCTGAGCCAGCCGCCACGCAGTCAACGAGAGAGCGAAGCTCCCTCGGCGCCAGCGCCGGCGATGGAAAGAAACGGATGCCCGCGACCAGTTCCGACGGCAGGTTCCAGCGCTCGGCGAGGGCTGCGCCCACCTCGGAGTGATCCAGGCCAAAGTGTTTCTGTTCGAGTTGGCGGAGGAGCACGAAGTCCGAGCCGGCCTGGCTGGCGATGGCCGCATACCTGGGCCCAAATGCCTGCTCCAGGGCGACCACGCCGAGCCGGTGAAGCAGCGCGCACAGGAACGCCTCATCGGCGCAGCGAAGTCCGGCCCGAGTGGCGACGATGCGCGCTCCGGCGGCCGCGAGCAGGCTGCGCTGCCAAAGCGCTGCCTGGCCGGAAACGCGCAAGTTGCCCACGAGCGAGAAACCGAGCGCCAGCGTCTTGACCGTGCGAAGCCCGAGCACCATCACGGCTTCGCGCACAAGCGTTATCGAGCGCGGCCGGCCGTAGAACCCGGAGTTGGCGGTCTTAAGCACCCGCGCCGCGAGCGCCGGGTCGGCCGCGATCGTCTCGGCGAGTTGTTCGATGCTCACCTCCGGCCGCTGGACGAGGTCGACTATCTTCACGGCGATGGCCGGGATGGTGGGCAGCCTGGCCGATTTCATCAGGCCTTCAAGAGCGGTATCAGCCATCCCACGGAGCTCCTCGCGATCTGAAAGACCGTTCAGCGGTCGCTCGCAGCTGAGGCCCACGTAGGTTATCGGCTCGGGGTGGAGCCGGATGTAGGGGTTATGCCTAGCACGGTTCTTCATCCGTGCTAATCGCGGCGGCCGGTGGCTCGCCGGAACTCAATCGGCGCCGCGAAGGTGCCGATGATCCCGCTGTGAGGCCGCCTCGACGTCTTCCAGGGCCGGTGCCCCGGCGGTGGGTGAAGCTGACAGTGACGGGAAGCAGCGCCGGATGGTGGCGCGCCCTGCAGCAGTTGCGAGAACTGGGGAAAGCGCCCCCGGTGATCGAGCGGCTCGCCGATGGGAGTGCGGGCGAAGTCGTCATCGCAGAAGAGGACTGGCGGCGGTTTTACCGTTTCGCCGTAGCACTGCCCGGCTGGGTCGAGCGCGACGGCACAGAGCAGATCAAGGCCGAGTCGATCGAGGACGTCGATGCGGCCTGAGGCCGGAGTTACACACGGTGTCAACAGCCGGCCGCTGCGCCGCCCCGGGATCGCGTTGCAATGACGGTTGCGGGAAGGCTCGCCCGCGGGGATGCTTCCCACCGGATGGGTCAGGCGCGTCGCTCGACGATCCTGTGAGTTGAACTCCGAGGTTCTTGATGGCGTGGAGTCTGCTTGTTGCCAACCGCGGGGAGATAGCGGTGAGGATCGTTCGTTCGGCCGCCGAAGCCGGGATGCGTACGGTCGCGGTCTACTCGCCGGACGACGCCCGTGCCCTGCACGTCGCGATGGCGGACGAAGCGATTGAGCTCACCGGCTCTGGCGCAGCCGCCTACCTGGATTGGAACCAGGTTATCGCCGCCGCGAAACGGGCCGGCTGCGACGCCATCCATCCCGGCTATGGCTTCGTGAGCGAAAACGCTGGATTCGCCCGAGCCTGCGCCGCGGCCGGCCTCACGTTCGTGGGGCCGGCGCCGGAATCGCTCGACCTGTTCGGCGACAAGGTTCGGGCACGCCAGGCAGCAGCAGCCACCGGCGTCCCCGTCCTCCCCGGTTCGCAGCACGCCACCAGCCTGGAAGAGGCGCGAGCATTCTTCAATCAGCTCGGCCCCGGGCAGCAGATGATCGTCAAGGCGCTTGCCGGCGGTGGTGGCCGAGGGGTGCGCATCGTCTCCCGTGTCGATGAACTCGAAGCCGCGTACGCCCGCTGCCAATCCGAGGCCGCGGCCGCTTTCGGCAACCCGGACGTGTACGTGGAACTGCTGCTGCCGCGCGCCCGGCACATCGAGGTGCAGGTCATCGGCGATGGGTCTGGCGCTGTTTCGCAGCTCGGCGAGCGCGATTGCAGCCTTCAACGCCGCCACCAAAAAGTGGTCGAGATCGCTCCAGCGCCGGGGTTGCCGGGTGGGCTGCGGGACCGCATCCACGCCGCTGCTGTGTCGCTCGCCTCCTCGATCCGGTACGCCAACCTGGGGACCATCGAGTTCCTGGTCGACGCGAGTGGGATAGTCGCCAACGACACGCCGTTCTACTTCATTGAGGCCAATGCCCGCCTGCAGGTGGAGCACACCGTCACCGAAGCGGTGACCGGCCTGGACCTCGTGCGCGTCCAGCTCGAAATTGCACAGGGCGCGACGCTCGCTTCGCTGGGGCTGCTCCAGTCACAAGTACCAGCCCCTCGCGGCTATGCCATCCAGGCGCGCGTAAACATGGAGATGATGTCGCCGACAGGCGACGTCATGCCTTCCGGCGGCACGCTCGCGGCGTTCGACCCGCCGGCGGGCCCCGGCGTGCGCGTCGATACCATGGGCTACAGCGGTTACGCCACAAGTTCCAATTTCGATTCGCTCCTGGCCAAGGTCATTTGCCACTCGCCTTCGCCGGACTTTGCCGAGACGATCGCGCGGACGCGCCGCGCGCTGGCCGAGTTCCGGATCGAGGGAGTCGCCACCAACCTCTCATTCCTGCAGGCGCTCATCGACCACCCGGCGTTTCGGGAATCGCGGCTCTACACGCGCTTCATCGATGAGCACGCCGCGGAACTGGTCGCGGCAGCCGCCTCGCAACCACGCCGGCACGCAGCTCCCGTAGCATCAGCCTTCGGGCCGCAGCGAGCCGGCGCGAAGCTCGAGTCGAAGGACCCCCTCGCCGTGCTCGACTACGGGCGCGCCGCCTCGGCGGCGCCGACGGCTTCCACGGCTACACGGGCCGCGGCAGCGCCCGATGGCACCGTTGCTGTGGTGGCGCCACTCCAAGGGACAGTTGTGAGCGTCGACGTGCGCGTGGGCGACACCGTCCGGCCAGGACAGGCCGTGGTGATCATGGAATCCATGAAGATGGAGCACGAGATCCGCGCGCAGGCCGGCGGCGTGGTGCAGCGAATCCTGGTCGCCGTCGGGGACACGCTTTACG
>JBGOVF010000267.1:0-4265 GCA_041477975.1 Tepidiformaceae bacterium | reverse complement strand
GGTGCTGTTGCCGGGGTCATCGACCAGCTTCAGCGTCTTGTCGGGCTCGCGCTGGTAGTTCGCCGCGAACCGGTCCAACTTCTCCGGGCGCACCCAGAACGAAGTGTCCTTCATCCCGAGCGGGTCGAAGATCGTCTCCTGCAGGTACTGGTCGAAGCGCTTGCCGGAGATCGCCTCGACCAGGTAGCCGCAGACATCGGTCGAAAGCGAGTACATCCAGCGTTCGCCCGGTTCGTAATAGAGCGGCGCCTGCCACAGGCGTTCGATGAACGTCTTCAGCGTCTCGCTGCGGTCGCGGTTCACGCCCACCCGCCGGTAGGCCTTGTCGACCGGGTGGCCCGTCGCGCCGTAGGTCAGCCCGCCGGTGTGGCTCAGCACGTGCCGGAACGTCATCGGCCGCTCCGGCGCCTTCGTCTCCATGTTCTCGCCCTCGCCCGAGACGTAGACCTTCTGGTCCTTCCATTCGGGGATGAAGCGCGAGACCGGGTCGTTGAGCTGGAAGTGGCCCTGCTCGTAGAGCGTCATCAGCGCGACCGAGGTGATCGGCTTGGTCATCGAATAGATGCGGAAGATGGCGTCGTCGGCCATCGGCTTCTCGCGCTCCAGGTCCATGGAGCCAAGCGACTTGAAGTAGGCCACCTTCCCATGCCGCGCGACCAGCGCCTGGCAGCCCGCGATCTTGCGCGGCTTGATGTAGTTGCGCTCCAAATGCCCGGTAATGCGTTCGAGGCGTTCCGGCGCGAAGCCGGCTTCGGCGGGTGCGGTGTGCATGGGGGATCCTTCGGGGAGTGATGCGCCGGATGGTACAGGAACGCTGCCGCGCCGCGGCGCCCTCTCAGCAACAGGCTGGCACGCAACCGTCCGGCCGGCAGTCGCGAACCCCAAAGAAGCAGGTGCCGCAGAAGCAGGGCCGCGCACCATCGAAACATGCGTCGCCGCGCACTCCTTCGAGGCCTTCCCGTATGAGCCACGGCACGAGCAACAGGGCGGTCACAGCGTCCAGCCACCACAGCCCGAGGAGTGCGTTCGCAAGGAGCCCTACCAGGGCGGTCAACGAGAGCAATGAGCAGGCGATTGTCTCGCGCGCTTCCGCCGCGAGCACCGCAAGGCCAGTCCGGGCCGCCCAGCGCAGTTTCAGAAGTGAGAGCGCCGGCATGGCAGTCAGCGACGCTGCCAGGAGCCCGACGCCCACCCATGAACCCTCAGCCTCGTGCCGGTCGGCCAGGTTCAGCGACGCCTGGATAACGATCGCGACGGCGAGGAGGAGAAATGTCGCGCCGATGGCCCGCATCGCTGACCGTTCCGCCCGTTCGCCTTGCTCTTCATCGCGGTAGGACAGGCGCCAGAGAACGGCTGCGGCGGCCGCAACCTCGAGGTAGCTATCGAAGCCGAATGCAACCAGGGTCAGGCTCGACGCCTGAATGCCACTGGCGACGGCAACGATGCCTTCCACCACGTTGTAGGCCAGGGTAACCAGCAACAGTGCAGCAGGCACCGGATAACGTCGGAACGCGGTCATCGGCCAGAGCCCGTTGTGGTATCCCGTCTCTCGGGCGCAGAGGCCCCGTTAAGTGAGCGCATCGAGGTAATAGTCCAACTCTTCGAACGCGAAGGGCCCATCGAACCGCGCGACGACCGTGCCCTGGGCATCGAGGACGAATACCCACGGTTCCGTGGGCAACCGCCAGCGATCGGCGGCCTCCACGTTCTTACGTTCGCCTGGTTTCGGTTCGAACAACGATCCGTCGGCCTTGAGCTCATATGGCTCAACGTGGACCACATTGACACGCTCGCCGTACTTGGCCGCTGCCGCTGTCACCACCTGCATGGCCGGTCCGCACGTCCTTGAAACGCAGAACGATGGAGTCGCGAACGCCACGATCGAAGGCTTGCCCGAGCGCATCGCCTCCGCGATCGACAGTCGGTGGAACGCGTCGTCCGGCTCGGGCGAAGTGTCGATTTGCTTCAGCGGTAGCGTTTTCAATGTGGGATTGTCGACCGCAATCGCCTTGGCGCCGACCGCCAGCGTCTGAGTCTGGGCGCGCACTTCGAAGCTCACGCGCGCTTCCTTCGCAACGTTGACGGCCGATCCCCGCGTAACCCCAAGTCCCCACGTTCCGGCCACGTCGAATTCGATGTTCGCGAAGTAGACCCCGTCTATCGCGGCGTCATCGTGCGCGGGTGCGCCTGCCGGGTGGTCGGCCTTGGAGCCTTCAAGGCCTAGCGGAGACCAGGGGATCGCTGCCTCGCCAACCAGGGCCGCCTGTCCCTTGGCCGGGATCTTGAAGAACCTCACGTACATCGGCTCGTTCCCCATGGGCTCGTCTTCCTGGAGCGCCACAAACGCGAAGCGCTGCTTGCCAACGGCAAGGTCGGAACTCGTAATTACGACGCTGAAGCCCGCGGCGCCGGCCGCAGGCGCCGTCTTGCTGTCTCCGCCACACGCCGTTGATAGGATGACCGTCACGGCGGCAAATGGCATGAGCATCTGCTTACGAAACAAGTTGGTCTCCTCTTGTAGATTGAGTTTGAGGTTCGCTCGCGTAACAGACTGATTGCCCCGGGAAGCAACTCTGACCGAGCGCCTCTTCGAGAACCGGGGTCTCCATCTGAAGCGTGACATGCTCAATGTGGAAGCCGGCGGCGAGACTCTCCCGCAGGCTGACGAGCATCGCGTCTCGGTCCGCCCCGTCCCGTACACCTACGTGCCCACTTAGTGCGACGAACCCGCTTGTCACCGTCCACACGTGGAGGTCGTGAACCGACGACACCCCGTCCACCTTGAGGATCGCGTCGGTAACGGCGTCAACGGCGATGTTCCGCGGAGTTCCCTCGAGCAGAATGTCAACGGATTCGCGCATCAGCCTCCAGGTTCGCGGCAGGATGAAAAGGCCAACTGCCGCAGCAAACAGCGGGTCCGCGTAACGCCACCCGGTCGTCAACAGGATGATGCCGGCGGCGATTGCGCCTACGGACCCGAGGATGTCGCTCGCGACTTCCAGAAACGCGCCCTTCACGTTGAGGCTTTCGCCCGCGCCGCCGAACAGTATCGCCGCCGACACGAGATTCACTAACAGACCTATCGAAGCCACGATTAGGAGCGGCCCGCTGGGTACGTCAGGCGGTGACTCCAGTCGGCCGTACGCCTCGAAGAGGATGTAGGCAGCTACGCCGAAGAGGAGCAGCCCGTTCACGAGCGCAGCGAGGATCTCGATCCGGTAGTACCCGTAGGTCTTTGCGGCGGAAGCCGGCCGTTGCGCAAACCAGATCGCGCCGAGCGCGAACGTGAGGCCCGCCACGTCGGTCAGCATGTGGCCAGCGTCCGCGACCAGCACGAGACTTCCTGTGACGAACCCAACCGTTGCTTCCACAGCCGTGTAGGCGGCGGTCAGTACCAGCGCAAAACCAAGGCGGCGCGCGTGCTTGCCTCCGCCGCTGGAGTGGTCGTGACTCATGCGGAACCCTCCAGCCCTATTGTGGAGGTAGCCGGGCTGGCCTTCTGCCAGGCGCGCATGGCGTCGAAGCGCTGGCCCTGCCGCTGGTACTGATGTGCCCGAGCGACGGATGGTGACAGCCGCCCCGCGACAATCGTCGCGTAGCGTGTGAGTGGCGCGCGGACCAGTTCCGTTGGGGACATAGCTCCTTCTCCTCTCTCGTCGGGCGCGTGCCGCGCCGCGGCCTGCTAGAGAAGAGAAGCGCGAGGCGGGCGCGGATCCGGCGATTCTGCAGCTCGGCCGCCGACGGTTACAGCGACGGCCGGCGCCGCCATTGCCGTCTGGGGCAACCGGGCTGCCACGCAGCCTTGCTCGACCGCACCCAGGGGCGCGTGGGAGTGCGCCCCCGCGCATCCTGCCTCGGGGATGCGATCCGCCGCATGGAGGTGCAGTGCCTGTGTCCGCACGCCCGGGGCGTGGCTCACGGTCGTGTAGCCCACGGGTGCCGCGTCGCCATTCGCGAGCGCAGACCGATCGAACCCCGCCGAGCTAAGCGTCACGGCGACAGCGAGCACGGCGAACATCCACCCGGCCGCGGCGCGGCGCCAACCCAGATTCATGGCATGACCGTATCGCACCGCTTGGCCCAGCGCCACCCACCCCTCGGCGCTCCCCACCTCACCCGCCACCCTCCCACCATGAACACCACCATCGGCTCATTCCGCCCCTGCTGCTGGGAAGACGTCGACGACGACTGCCTTGTCCCCGCCATCCCCGATTCCCTCTGGTGCGCCAAACACACCGCCTGGGCCCAACGCGGCTACGGCGGAG
>JBGOVF010000047.1:0-10082 GCA_041477975.1 Tepidiformaceae bacterium | reverse complement strand
CTGGACACCCCTCTCGACTATGAAGCGCTCGCCGCGCAGAAGGGCCTGCTGGGGCACGGCGGCATCGTCGTCTTCGACGACACCGTCGACCTCGCAAAACAGGCGCGCTTCGCAATGGAGTTCTGCGCCATCGAAAGCTGCGGCAAATGCACCCCGTGCCGAATCGGCTCGACGCGAGGCGTCGAGGTCATCGAGAAGATCATCGCCGGCAACGACAGAGCGTCGAACCTTGAGTTACTCGACGATCTCTGTACGCTGATGATCGATACCTCTCTCTGCGGGCTCGGGGGGCTCACGCCATTCCCCGTGCTCAGCGCGCTCCGGCACTTCCCGGAAGACTTCGCCAAGAACGCTCCCGGGAGCCAGGAGGTCCGCCCATGACCGTCCTCAAAGAACTCGACTACGGCACGCCGGCACGGGATTCCGCCGAGCCAGTAACGCTGGAGATCGATGGTAGTGCTGTATCCGTACCGGCCGGCACCTCGGTCATGCGGGCCGCAATGACGCAGGGCGTGGCCATCCCCCGCCTCTGCGCAACCGATAGCCTGGAAGCGTTCGGCTCCTGCCGCCTCTGCCTCGTCGAAATCGAAGGCCGCAAGGGCACCCCGGCTTCCTGCACAACTCCCGTCGAGCCCGGCATGAAGGTCCACACCCAGACGCCTCGCCTGGCCAAGCTTCGGCGCGGCGTGATGGAGCTCTACATCTCGGACCACCCACTCGATTGCCTCACCTGCCCGGCGAACGGCGATTGCGAGCTGCAGGACATGGCCGGAGCAGTGGGCCTCCGCGATGTCCGCTACGGCTACGCCGGCGAGAACCACCTGGACCTTCCCAAGGACGAATCCAACCCGTACTTCACCTTCGACCCGGCAAAATGCATCGTCTGCTCTCGCTGCGTCCGCGCCTGCGAGGAAACCCAGGGAACCTTTGCACTGACGGTGAAAGGCCGCGGCTTCGCATCGAAGATCTCCCCCGGCGACATGCTCTTCCTCGATTCCGAATGCGTTTCCTGCGGCGCCTGCGTCCAGGCCTGCCCCACGGCAACGCTTACTGAAAAGACCATCATCGAAATGGGCCAGCCGGAGCACAGCGTCATCACAACCTGCGCCTATTGCGGGGTCGGCTGCACGTTCAAAGCCGAGATGCAGGGCAACGAAGTCGTCCGCATGGTTCCGTTCAAGGACGGCAAAGCGAACCACGGCCACTCCTGCGTGAAGGGCCGCTTCGCCTGGGGCTACGCAACACACAAGGACCGCATTCTCAAGCCCATGATCCGCTCGAAGATCACGGACCCGTGGCGCGAAGTAACCTGGGACGAAGCCATCAACTACGCCGCCGCCGAATTCAGGCGCCTCCAGGCCGAGTACGGCCCGGACTCCATCGGCGGAATCACCTCCTCACGTTGTACCAACGAAGAGACTTTCCTCGTGCAGAAAATGGTCCGTGCTGCCTTCGGCAACAACAACGTCGATACGTGCGCCCGCGTCTGCCACTCACCCACCGGCTACGGTCTCAAGACCACCTTCGGCACGTCGGCCGGCACCCAGGATTTCGACTCGGTCGACGAAGCCGACGTCATCTTCGTAATCGGAGCCAACCCCACGGACGCCCATCCGGTGTTCGCCTCCAGGATGAAGCGCCGCCTGCGCGCCGACGCCCGCCTGATCGTCGCCGACCCGCGCCGCATCGACCTCGTGAAGCTCCCGCACGTCGAGGCCGACTACTACCTCCCGCTCCTCCCCGGCACGAACGTGGCGGTCATCAATGCCATGGCTCACGTAGTCGTCACGGAAGGCCTTGTGAACGAAGCCTTCGTCGCTGAACGCTGCGACCCTGCAACGTTCAACCGCTGGCGCGAGTTCATCGCCCAGGAGCGCCATTCGCCCGAAGCCGTGGAATCCGTGACGGGCGTTCCCGCCGCTGACCTCCGCGCCGCCGCCCGGCTCTACGCCACGGGCGGCAACGCGGCCATCTACTACGGCCTCGGCGTCACCGAGCACAGCCAGGGCTCCACCATGGTCATGGGCATGGCCAACCTCGCCATGGCAACCGCGAACATCGGGCGGAAGGGCGTGGGCGTGAATCCGCTCCGCGGCCAGAACAACGTCCAGGGCTCCTGCGACATGGGTTCCTTCCCGCACGAGTTTTCGGGCTACCGCCACGTCTCCGATGACAGCGTCCGCTCCATTTTCGAAGAAGCCTGGAGCGTGGGCCTCAAGGGCGAGCCGGGCCTTCGCATCCCGAACATGTTCGATGCCGCCATCGACGGGACGTTCAAGGGCCTCTACATCCAGGGCGAAGACCTGGTCCAATCCGACCCCAACACGAAGCATGTCTCTGCGGGGCTCGCGGCGATGGAGTGCATCGTCATCCATGACATCTTCTTGAACGAGACCGCCAGCTACGCACATGTCTTCTTGCCCGGCTCGTCCTTCCTGGAAAAGGACGGCACGTTCACCAACGCCGAGCGCCGCCTCGGGCGCGTCCGCAAAGTCATGCCGCCGAAGGCCGGGTTAGCCGATTGGGAAGTAACGATGGCGCTGTCGAATGCCCTCGGATACCCCATGAACTACAGCCACCCGTCGGAAATCATGGCCGAAATCGCCCGGCTCACCCCCACGTTCGCTGGCGTCACCTACGAGAAGCTCGACCGCCTCGGCAGCGTGCAGTGGCCCTGCAACGACAAGGCGCCCGAAGGAACGCCCGTCATGCACGTCGATGGCTTCGTCCGCGGCAAAGGCCAGTTCATGATCACGGAGTTCGTCGCGACCGACGAAAAACCCACCGACCGTTTCCCATTGCTACTCACCACCGGCCGCATCCTGTCGCAGTACAACGTGGGCGCTCAGACCCGTCGAACGCCGAACGTCCTCTTCTTCGATGAAGACGTGCTGGAGATTCACCCCTGGGACGCCGAGAACCGCGGAGTCAACGACGGCGACCTCGTTGCGCTTGTCAGCCGTGCCGGCGAAACCACGCTGCACGCGCAGATCTCCGAGCGTATGCAGCCGGGCGTCGTCTACACCACATTCCACTTCCCCGGCACCGGCGCGAACGTCGTCACCACCGAATTCGCGGACTGGGCCACCGATTGTCCCGAGTACAAGGTGACCGCCGTCCAGGTGCGGCGCGCCTACCACCGCTCCAAATGGCAGGAGCACTACTCCGAACAGCGGGCCGAGACAACGAAACTCCCGGAAGCAGCGCCTTGAACCCGGACGTGATGGTCCACAAGGTCAACCAGATCGCACTCTTCTTCGCCTCTTATCCGCACGACGAAGCCGTCGCCGGCGTCACCGACCACCTGAAGAAGTTCTGGGAACCGCGAATGCGCCGCCAGCTTGTGCAGTACGTGGGGGATGGCGGCGCTGGCCTTCACGCGCTGGTTCCCGAGGCCGTCGCCGGCCTCAACGAAGCGACCGCCCGCGTCTGACCCGGGCTCAGCCGAGCTTCCCGGCCCCTCGCGCCCAGGCGTACTTCGCGCCCAGCACCTGTACTGGAATCTCCGTCGAGTACGCGTACGCCGGGATGCCGTGCCGGTACAGGAACTCCGACGCCTCCTCCACCTCCACGTCGCCAGCAAGCGAAGCCACGATCGGCTTCTGAATGCCCTGCTTCTTCATCTCTTCGACAACATCCACGACCAGGTTCGCGAACACCATCGGTGGCGTGATGATCGTGTGCCAGTAACCAAGGATGATCGAGTGGATCCGGTTGTCCTCGAGCGCCAGCCGGATCGTGGCTTTGTACGTGCTGGGTGGCTCTCCGCCGGTGATGTCCACGGGGTTCCCGGCAGCCCCAAACGGCGGGATGAACTTCCGGAATGCAGCGTCAAGGTCGTCCGGCATCCTCATCAAGCTCAAGCCGTTGTCAACGCACGAATCTGAGAGCAGCACTCCCGAACCGCCCGCGCCCGTGATGATGATCACGTTCTCCCCGGTTGGCGTCGGCAACACCGGCACGCCGCGGGCAAACTCGAGCATGTCGCGCAGCGTCTTAGCACGGATCACTCCGGAGGCGCGAAGTACATCGTCATAGACCTTGTCATCGCCTGCCAGCGCACCTGTGTGCGAACTCGCCGCCTTCGCGCCAGCAGCCGTCCGGCCCGCCTTGAGCGCGATGATCGGCTTTTGCCTCGAAACGCGCTTTGCCACCTCAGCAAACGCTCGCCCGTCCTTCAGGTCCTCGAAGTGCTGCGCGATCACCTGGGTGTTCTCGTCCTGCTCGAAGAACGTGAGCAGATCGTCCTCGTCGATATCGGACTTGTTGCCGAGCCCGACAATCGCCGACACGCCCATGCCGGCCGAGCGGCTGAACCCCACGATCGCCATCCCAATCCCGCCGGATTGCGACGACAGCGCCACGTTCCCCTTCACGGTGTAGGCCGTGCAGAACGTCGCGCAGAGGTTCTTGTGCGTGTAGTAGAAGCCGTAAATGTTCGGCCCCATCAGCCGGACGTTGTATTTGCGTCCGATCTCCACGAGCTCCTGCTGGCCCTCCACGTTGCCCGTCTCCGCGAATCCCGACGGGATGAGCACCGCGCCGGGGATCTGCTTCTCGCCGCACTCCGTCAGCGCGCCAGGGACGAGAGCGGCCGGGATCGCGAACACGGCGACATCGATCGGCCCTTCCACATCCTTCACCGACCGGTACGCCTTGATCCCCTCGATCTCCTCGGCCTTGGGGTGAATCGGGTAGATCTTCCCCGCGTAGCCGCCGTTGATCAGGTTCTTCATCACCGAGTTGCCGATCTTGCCCTCTTCGGCTGAGGCGCCGATCACCGCCACGGCGTCGGGCTTCATGATCCGGTTCATGGCCCGCACGATGTCGTCGTGGGCCGGCCGCGGGCGGGCTGGCGCCTGGTCGAAGTCCACGGCAATGCGCACATCCACCGCGATCGCTCCACCCGCGCTGGCGAACACCGGGTTCAGGTCCAGCTCCCGAATCTCGGGGAAGTCACTGACGATTCGTCCGACCTTCTCGATGATCCCGGCGAGCGCTTCGCGGTCGACTGGCGCGCTACCACGCACGCCACGCAGGAGCTCCGCCGCCCGGATCGAGTCCAGCATCGAGAGCGCCTCGTCCCGCGTGACCGGGGCAAGGCGGAAGGTCACGTCCTTCAACACCTCCACCAGCACCCCGCCCAACCCAAACGCAACGAGCTTTCCGAAGCTTCCGTCCGTGACCGCCCCAACAATCACCTCGGTCCCGCCCCGCACCATCTTCTGCACCAGCACGCCGGCTATCGTCGCGCCGGGCACGTGACGGCGGGCATTCGCGACGATCGATTCATACGCCGCCCTCACGTCAGCCTCACTCGCGAGCCCTGCAACCACCCCACCCACATCGGTCTTATGTGTGATCTCCGGCGAAACAATCTTCAGCACCACCGGGAATCCGAAGTCCGCCGCCACTCGCCCGGCCGCCGCGGCGGAGGTCGCGACAGCCGAGTTCGGCAGCGCGATGCCGTACGCCTCGCAGATCGCCGTCGCCGCTTCCGGCGGGAGGATCTCCTGGCCGGCAGCCCGAGCTGCGTCCAGCAGCGACCGAATGCTCGATGTTCCAACAGAAGTCACGGTGGCACCCCCTGGATGTTCTGGCAGCCTGTCGGGGCGCCGAAATCGCCGCTGTCCTCGTCCGCGGGATCGGTTCGCCGCGGGCGCCGGACGGATTATGTGTGTTCGAAGGCTCTAGCCCTATCTACGTGCTGCCTCTGCCGGTGTCAACGTTAAGCGCCGCTGGCGCCGGGCCCCGGCGGCGGATTGACGCGCGGGCCGTTCGCTAGCGACCATGCCGCGCGGGAGGGCCAGTGGCACGAACGCAGGTCGCCATCGTCGGCGCGGGCCCCGCCGGGCTCGTGCTCGCCCATCTCCTCGCTGAGCAGGGCGTCCACGCGGTCATCCTCGAAAAGCACAGCCGTGAGTACATCGAGACTCGCGTCCGCGCCGGCCTCCTTGAACACCCAACGGTCGAGCTGCTCCGAACCCACGGACTCGGCGAACAGATGCTTCGGGATGGCGCTATTCACCGCGGCGTCGAGTTCCGCGTCCACGGCAAACGCCACCGCATCCCCTACAGCGACCTCTACGGCGGCCGCACCATGATGGTCTACGCGCAGCAACTCGTCGTGGCCGACCTGGTGCGCTTATGGATTGCGCGCGCCGGCGAAATCGTCTTCGAGGTCGAGGACGTCGCCCTGGATGACATCGAATCCGAGCGGCCATCCGTTTCCTATCGGTGCAAGGGAGAGGTGAACCGCCTCGATTGCGACTTCATCGCAGGCTGCGACGGCTTTCACGGCGTCAGCCGGCCATCGATCCCGGCCTCCGCGCTCACTGTCTACGACCAGCGCCTGCCGTTCAGTTGGCTCGGGATCATCGCCGAGGTCGCGCCCTCCACCGAGGAGATCATCTACTCGCTTTCGGACCGCGGATTCGCCGGCCACATGCTTCGTACCGCCGCCGTGAGCCGCTTCTACCTCCAGTGCGACCCCGACGACGACCTGGCGAATTGGCCGGACGACAGAATTTGGAGCGAGCTGCAGCTCCGCCTGGCCAGCGATGGATGGACGCTCCGGGAAGGCCCGATCACGGAGAAAAGCATCGCCGAAATGCGCAGCTTCATCGTCGAGCCGATGCAGTTCGGCCGCCTCTTCCTCGCGGGAGACGCAGCGCACATAGTCCCGGCCACGGGCGCCAAGGGGCTGAACCTCGCCGTCGCCGACGCACGCTTATTCGCAGCAGCGCTGACGCAGCGTTACCACGGCAACGAGTCGACTCTCCTCGAAAGCTACTCCGCCACCTGCCTTCGCCGTGTCTGGCGGGTGCAGGAGTTCTCAACCTGGATGTCCTGGATGATCCATCGCCTGCCCGACGACACCCCGGATCGAGCCTTCCGCGAGCGACTGCAACTCGCCCAGCTCGCCCATCTCGCTGGCTCGCGGGCCGCCGCCGCAAGCTTCGCCGAAAACTACGTAGGCATCGAAGGATTCTGAAACGGGCGGACGCTCGGTGCTATCCTTCGCGAATCATGGCGAGTGACACCGGCAACCGGACCTCCGGCTACCGTCCGGACGACGAGGCGACCCAGCCGCCGTATCTCTACGCCGCGTACCGCTCAACCGTGCTCCGCTCGCCGTCGCGCCCCCTGATACCGCTCCAGCAGACGCTCTCCGAGATCACCGGCCCCATCTTCGGCCCGGGCGACGTCGGCCCGCTCGACTACGACCTCACGCGGCAGCACTCCGGTCAACCTCTCGGACAGCGCATCATCATGAGCGGGCGGCTCGTGGACGGAGACGGGTCAGCGATCCCTCACAGCCTGATCGAAACCTGGCAGGCGAACGCGGCCGGCCGCTACGCCCACTCCGAAGACAACCACGAGGCGCCGCTGGACCCTAACTTCACCGGCGGAGGAAGGTGTCTCACGGATGCTCACGGACACTACCGGTTCGTCACGATCCACCCCGGTGCGTACCCCTGGGGCAACGACCCCAACGCCTGGCGGCCGGCGCACATTCACTTCTCGGTGTTCGGGCCCGCGTTCGCCACGCGGCTGATTACCCAGATGTACTTCCCCGGCGACCCGCTCCTTCCTTTCGACCCAATCCTGGATTCGATCCCGGACCCCACGGCCCGCCAGCGCCTTGTGGCTACCTTCGATTGGGACACGACTGAGCCCGGCTTCGCGCTCGGCTACACGTTCGATATCATCCTGCGCGGCCCGAACGCCACGCCCATCGAGGCCTGAACCCGATGAGCCTTCCCACGACAGCTTCACAAACCATCGGCCCCTTCTTCGCCATCCTCCTGCCGCTCGGCAGCAACGAACTCGCACCGCCTGGCACCCCGCGCGCCATTCGGGTCGAAGGCTGTGTGTTCGATGGGGCGGGCACCCCCGTGCCTGACGCATTGATCGAGTTATGGCAGGCCAGCGAGTCCGGCCAGCACGCTCTAACCCACGATGAGACATTCCGCGGTTTCGGACGCTGCATGACCGATCCTGACGGCCGTTACAGCTTTGTCACTGTGAAGCCCGGGCGAGTCCCGGGCTGGGACGAACGCGTCCAGGCCCCGCATCTCAGCCTGGGTATCTTCGCCCGCGGCGTCCTCAAGCGATTGAGCACCCGCCTCTACTTCCCCGACGAAGCTGCCGCAAACGCGAGCGATCCCGTCCTTTCAGGCATCAACGAAGCGAACGTTCGCCGGACGCTCATCGCTTCAGCCGTCGGTCCACGCCGCTACACGTTCGATATCCACCTCCAGGGCGACTCGGAGACGGCGTTCTTTGCCATCTGACTCCATCTTTTCGGCGCTGACGACCACGCCGGCGATGAGCGAGGCCACGTCGGGCGCCGCCTGGATCCGGCACATACTCGCGTTCGAAGGCGCGCTCGCCCGCGTCGAGGCCCGCGCTGGCGTTATTCCCGCGGCGAGCGCGTTAGCCGTCTCGGCGGCGTGCGAGACGGTCTCGATCGACCCGGCGGCCATCGCCGAAGCCGCGCCCTTCACTGGCACGCCGGTCTTGCCGATACTCACCGCGCTCCGCGCCGCCCTCTCCGAACAGGACGCAGGATTCGTCCACTGGGGAGCGACCAGCCAGGATGCGCTCGACACAGCGGCGATGCTCGTATCTCGCGACGCGGTCGGCCTGCTGCTCATTGACCTCCACGGGCTCGCGGCAGCAGCCGCGCGCCTGGCGAAGGACCACCGGCACCGTGTCATGGCTGGCCGGACCCTGCTCCAGCACGCCGTCCCCATAACCTTCGGCCTAAAGGCAGCCGGCTGGCTGATGGCCACCGTCGACGCCCACGCCGGCTTGCTGCGCTGGCGTGGAGAGCGCCTGGCGCTCCAGTTTGGCGGCGCCGCCGGGTCGCTGGCGGCGCTTGGAAGCGCCGGCACGCGGGTTGCGGCCGACCTCGCGCAAGAACTGGACCTCGCCGGGCCGGCGATTCCCTGGCACACGGCCCGGGGCCGAGTCGCTGAGTTGGCAGCAGCGATGGCAGTCGCAGCCGGTGTTGCGGGCAAGATCGCCCTCGACTTCATCCTCATGGCGCAAACCGAAGTCGGGGAGGTGACGGAACGGTCAGAGGTCGGCAAAGGCGCCTCCTCCGCTATGCCCCAGAAACGGAACCCGGTCGGAGCGGTGGCAACCCTCAGTGCGGCCCGGCAGGCCCAATCGTTCGTCCCGCTCTTCTTCGCCTCAATGCTCCAGGAGCATGAGCGCGCGGCAGGCGCCTGGCAGGCCGAATGGGAACCTCTGGCGCGGCTGTTCCAGGCCACCGCAGCTGCGCTCAGTGGGTCGCGCCTCAGCCTCAAGGGCCTGGTGGTCGATACCTCCCGGATGCGAGCGAACGTCGACGCAACGTCCGGTCTCATCATGGCCGAGTCCGTCGGGATGCTCCTCTCTACCCATGTCGGCCGGAAGTTGGCAGACCAGGTTGTTGCGGACGCCGTTGCAGCCGCCACTGACGGCTCGACATCGTTTCGCCACGCTCTTCTCACTGACGTTCGCCTCCGCGGTCGGATCGCCGCGGCCGACATTGATGCCGCGCTCGTGCCGGAGAACTACCTCGGGTCCGCAGATGCGTTCATCGACCGCGCGCTTTCCTCGTACGAGGCGATGCCACGTTGACCCGCCTGCGTCACGTTGAGCGCGACGAGCTGCCAGTCGAATCACGCCATCTCTTCGAAGACCTCGAGCAGGACCGCGGCTTCGTCCCCAACCTGTACCGCGCGATGGCGCACAGCCCACGATTACTGGAGGAGTTCCTCCGCATGGGTGCAGCGATGCGAACACACGGGGCTCTCCCGCCGCGGCTGAAGGAATTGGCGATCCTTCGCGTGGCGGCGCTCACGGGTGCCGAAACGATGAGAGTCAGCCATCTCCCGGCCGCTCGCGCCTCGGGCCTCGCCGAGAACGCCATCGAGGGCAGCGCACGAGGTTTCGTCGAAGGCCTGAGCCCCGATCAGCGCGCAGTGATCCAGTTTGTGGACGAGGTCACGCGAGACGTTGGCGCATCCGATGCGGCCTGGCAGGCAGCGGCGGGCTTCCTGACCGAGGAGCAGCTCGTCGAACTAACG
>JBGOVF010000422.1:0-3147 GCA_041477975.1 Tepidiformaceae bacterium | reverse complement strand
GAGATGCGGAGGTCGCGCAGAGGGCGCTGGAAGGAGTCGACGAGCGTCATCGTTCTAGCTTAGCCGGTCGGGCGGCCGTTGTTCGCCTGCGAGATCAGGAGGTGGCGACGGAGACGGCGGGCGCGGGCGCGTCTGCCTCCCACTGCTTCAGGCGGACATCGAACTTCTCGACCCGTTCGGCGAGAGTGCGGCGCATCTCGGCCATCTTTTCCATCTTTGTGTCGAGCATCGCGATCTGCTGGAGCGTAGCTTCGCGCGCGCGTCGCACCTTGGCCGCCTTCTCGGCGGCATCGGCATCCGTGCGCCATTCGGCACGCATCTGGAGACGCACGTCATCGGCTTCGATCATGTCCTTGATTTCGGCCAGGGAGAAGCCGAGCAAATCCTTCATCTGGCGGATGCGGTCGATGCGCTCGATGTCCTCCGGCGAGTAAAGGCGAAAGCCGCCCTCCATCCGCGTTGGCGGCGCCAGGAGCCCTTTTTCCTCGTAATAGCGCAGCGTCCGCTGGGTGAGTTGCGCGCGATCGGCCGCTTCGCCGATCTGCAGATAGCCGGTTGCAAGCGTATCGGTCATTTGTGCTAACCGTAGTCTAGCAACGTTAACGCGCACGTCAAGGTTTGTCGCCATAGGCCGCGCAAGCCACCCTGGTCGCCGCCACAAGAGGGGGACCGGATGGCCCGTATGCCGCCTGCTTGATAGCACTGCCACATAACCGCGCGGCGCCGTGAAAACTCTGGGCCAATGCAAATTTACCGACATAAACGGATTGTCTGAGGCTCCTTCCGGGGCTAACTTACCGCTCACGCCAGCCACCGGAAGCGCGGTGCAGCCCCCACCGCCGGCGCCCTGAAAAGCCCAAACCCTGGTCTTCGTCGTCTTCGATTACGCGCCACCCCCGTGTGGGCGGAAGGAGTTTGCCCGCGCATGGAACCCCTCGGCAATGGCCGTGAGCTTTCGCGTGCGTGGCAGGCTGTCCTTGGCCGGCTCGAAGTGGAAGTGAACAAGCACAACTTCAATACGTGGCTGCGCGACACGCGTCCGCTCCACGCCTCCGGAAACGTGGTCACGGTCCAGGCGCGGACGGCGATGAACTGCGACTGGCTCAACCAGCGGCTGACCGTGGTGGTGCACCGGGCCGCCAGCGCCATCTTCGGAGACGACGTGCGGGTCGAGTTCGTGCCACGTGGCGCCGAGCCGCCGGCCGAGGCGCCTTCGCCTGAGGCGCTGCCCGCTCAGCCCGCGGCTGGCCCGCTCGTAGGCTCCGTGAACTCGATCTACACGTTCCAGGCGTACGTGCCGGCTGATGGCAACCGGCTCGCGCTCCAGTCGTGCGTGGCCCTTCTGGATGACCCCGACCTCCGCATCAGCCCGGTCGTCATCTTCGGCGCGCCCGGTCTCGGAAAGACGCACTTGCTGCACGCGCTGGCGGGCCGCGCCACCGCCGCCGGATGGGCCGTCGCCTGCCTCAGCGCCGAAGAGTTCACCAACCGCTACATGATGGGCTTCCGCGGCGGCAAGCTGGAGGAGTTCCAACGCGCACTCCGCGGAGTGAGGCTGCTCATCATCGATGACCTCCAGTACCTCGCCGGCAAGACGGGGACGCTGGACGAGCTCGTGCACACGATTGATGCAGTCACGAACAACGGCGGGCATGTGGTGGTAGCGAGCGAACGCCACCCGTTCGACCTGGACCTGCCGGACCGCCTGGCCTCGAGGCTGGCCGGGGGAATCGTCACGCGCGTGGAGCCGTTCCTGCTGGCCGAGCGGCGCCGGTTCATCGAGCAGGCTGCCCGCCGCCATCGGGTCGCCCTTCCCGGTTGGGCAATCGAACGGATTGCCGGCTGCGAGGCGCCCTCGGTGCGGCTGCTCCAGGGCGCGGTCAACGCGGCCGTCTCGCTCCATCGAAGCGAGATGCTGGACCAGCGCAACCTCGATGCGGCATTGACGCGCATCTCCGTCGCAGCGGTCAGCCCGGGGGCCCTCGAAGATCGCTGCCTGCTGGATACGATCGCCCGCTACTTCGAAGTCAGCCTGGACGAGCTCACCGGCCGCTCACGCAAGCCGCTGCTGACGCAGGCTCGGGCCATCGCTGTCGCGGCCCTAAAGGAGCGCGGGCGCAGCAACGCCGATGTCGCCGAGGTGCTCGGCGGGCGCGACCGCAGCACGATCAGCCAGGCCGCCGACCGCGGACGCGAACTGCTCGAAGCCGAACCGCGCCTCCAATCCCAACTTGCGGGCTAGGCGCCGACCCTCGCCCCCTCAATCGCCGATCGCTACTATGCCGCGATGGATGTACTCAGCGAGCTGTTCCACTACCACGGCTGGGCCACGAAGGCGCTCCTCGTGTATTGCGATTCGCTCCCGGCGGGACGGCTTGCGGAAGCCGTGCCCGGCACGCAAGGCCCAATCCTTCCGACCTTCGCGCACTCCATCGGTGCAGAATGGTGGATGTTGAGCAAGGTCACGGGCGAAGCGCCGGCGGCGGGCAGCGGCGAACCCACGTTCCAGTCCCTCGCGGCGCAGGTGGAGCTCCAGCAGCTCGCCTGGGAGAGGCTGCTCCCCGGCATCTCCGCGCGGGAGTTCAAGCTGCCTGCGCAGCCGGGATCGTGGCCGGCCGTGGACCAGGCCGAGGCTATGTTCGCCGTCCAGGCCATCCATCACGGCGAACTGCATCGCACCGAGATCCGCCAGACGCTCAGCCTGCTTGGCGTCCCATTTCCCGGACGGGACGCGAACGACGCGTGGGCGTACTGGGCCGCTGCCGGACGCATCGAGGGGGAGTTCAGTTGACCATCGAAATGCAAACGATCGCACCGAGGTTCACCGTCGTCGACGTCGTTCGCTCGGCCGAGTGGTACCGCGACGTGCTGGGCTTCGAGGTCCAGGATTACTTCTAGGGGCACGCGCACGATGACGCGGGCAACGACGTCCTGGAAGCCGACGGAAGCCTGAAGCTAGGGCCGGCCGCCTTCGTACACGTGCGCCACGGCGCGGCCACCATCCAGCTCACGCTCACGGAAGGCGCCACTGGGGGCACATCGCGAGACGGCGCCTACGTATGGGTGAAGGGCGTGTGGGCGCTCTTCGAGCGGGCGACCGAACGCCACGCCGACCTCATTTACCCGCTGGACACGATGCCCTACGGG
>JBGOVF010000325.1:0-3711 GCA_041477975.1 Tepidiformaceae bacterium | reverse complement strand
TTTCCTGGTGCTCCTGGGCGTTAGTCACGCGGACGGGTTAGAACTGGCGGCGTCATTCGCCACGAAGGTCGTTCAGCTGCGCATCTTCGAAGACGGCAACGGCAAGATGAACCGTTCGCTCGTCGATGTCGGCGGAAGCGTTCTTTGCGTCAGCCAGTTCACGTTGTACGGCGATGTTCGACGCGGCCGCCGGCCCTCGTTCGCTGAATCGGCCCCGTCGGACGCGGCGCGCCCGGTCTATGAAGCCTTCTGCGCCGCTGTCGAGGCGGGCGGCGTTGCCTGCCAGCGAGGCGCGTTCGGCGCCGTGATGCAGGTCGTACTCGTGAACGACGGCCCGGTGACATTGATCCTGGATTCCGATGCGCTCGGGCTGCCCCGGCGGGCTTGACCGGATCGGCTGCCCGCCCGCAACGTTCAGTTACCAACCCGGTCTGAGGCCCCTTCCATGCGCATGACCAGGCTCATGCTCCGCACGCTGCGCGAAGCTCCAGCCGACGCCGACCTCCCGAGCCACCAACTACTACTCCGCGCCGGACTGATCACGCCGCTCGCGGCGGGGCTCTATTGCTTCACGCCTGTGGGCTGGCGCGTAATTCAGCGCATCGAGGCCATCATCCGGGACGAGATGGACGCCACGGGCGCCCAGGAAATCCATTTGCCGGCCCTCCAACCAATTGAACTCTGGGAACAAACGGGCCGCGACGAGAAGATGGGGCAGACGCTTTTTCGCCTCTCCGACCGGAAGGAGCGCGGCTTCGCCCTCGGTCCAACGCACGAAGAGGCAGTGAGCTACCTCGCCGCTCGCAATATCCAGAGCTACCGCGACCTTCCCGTCACGCTCTACCAGATCCAGACCAAATTCCGGGATGAGACACGCCCGCGCGGGGGCCTCGTGCGCCTGCGCGAATTCACCATGAAGGATGCCTACAGCTTCGACGCGGACTGGAAGACGCTGGACCAGTCGTATGCCCTGGCCTTCGATGCCTATGGGCGCATCTTCGCCCGCGCCGGCGTGCCGGTGATCCCCGTCGAGGCCGACTCGGGCGCCATCGGCGGCCGCGACAGCCAGGAATTCATCTTCATCACGCCCAACGGCGAGGATGAGATTCTGCTCTGCCCGAACTGCGGCTACGCCGCCAACGCCGAGAAAGCCGAGTTCACGAAGCCTCCTGCGATCGCGGCAAGGCCCGCCCCGATCGAGAAGGTCTCCACGCCCGGCCAGAAGACCATCGCCGACCTCGCCGCGTTCCTCAGAATCGATCCCCGCCAGACCGCCAAGGCAGTCTTCTACCGCGTCGACGGCAAGCCCGTCTTCGTCGCCATCCGGGGTGACCTCGACGTCAACGAAGTGAAGTTGACGAACGCCCTGACGGCCAGGGAAGTCGAGCCTATGGACGAGGCAATGGTCCGGGCATCGGGCCTGGTCCCGGGCTCCGCCTCCCCGGTCGGGCTCTCGGGAATGCGTATCGTGGCCGATCCCAGCGTGGTCGAAGCCGCAAATCTCGCAGCAGGGGCGAACGAACCGGACTTCCACTACCTCAACGTGAACCACGGCCGCGACTGGAACGCCGACCTGGTCGCGGAGATCGCCCTGGCGCGTGCGGGCGACGCCTGCGCCCACTGCGGGACCGCGCTCGAAACGCGACGTGGCATGGAGATGGGCCACGTCTTCAAGCTAGGGACGATGTACTCCGAAGCTATGGGCGTCCACTACCTCGACGAAGCCGGCGAGCGCCATCCGGTCGTCATGGGCTGCTACGGCATCGGCGTGGAGCGCATGCTCGCCGCCTCGATCGAAGCCAACCACGATGAGAACGGCATAATCTGGCCGGCGCAACTGGCGCCCTACGAAGCCCATATTGTCGCGCTCAATTTCGAACAGGTTGCCGTTTCCGAGGCCGTCAACGCCCTGGAGCGGGAGGCGGCCGCCGCGGGCATGTCGCTGTTGGTCGATGACCGGCCGGATTCCGCCGGCGTCAAGTTCAAAGACGCCGACCTCCTGGGAATGCCGGTACGCCTTACGGTCAGCCCACGCTCACTCGAAAGAGGCGGCGTCGAGCTCCGTCAGCGCCGCTCGGGCGAAATCGAAATCGTGCCGCTCGAGTCGACGCTTCACCGCGTGCGCGCGCTTCTCGCCGGGCTCTGACGGCGATTCGGCCCCGCTATACTGTCAGCACGCAACGTTCCAGACCGCGCCGTTACGGCGCCGTTCGCGGAGGACGCATGACCCAGGTCGCTACACAGCCGTCGCTCTTTTCCGATGCAGCGCTTGCCGCGCTCTCACGCGCGGTCCACGGCTGGGAAGAAGGCCCGCTCGCGAAAACGCTGCAGCGCCAGCCCGAACGGCCTGACGACTTCGCCACGAGCAGCCAGCCTGTCCAGCGCCTCTACACTCCGCTGGATATCGCCGACTTCGACTACGAGCGCGACCTGGGCTTCCCCGGCGAGTACCCCTTCACTCGTGGCGTCCAGCCGACCATGTACCGCGCCCGGTACTGGACCATGCGCCAGTATGCCGGCTTCGGAACCGCCGAGGAGTCGAACCAAAAGTTCCGTTATCTCCTGAGCCAGGGCCAGACTGGCCTCTCCGTCGCCTTTGACCTCCCCAGTCAACTCGGATACGACTCCGACGACCCCATGGCCATCGCCGAAGTAGGCCAGGTGGGGGTCGCGATCGATTCCCTCTACGACATGGAAACGCTGTTCGCCGACATTCCGCTGGACAAAGTCTCGACGAGCATGACGATTAACGCGCCCGCGGCGGTCATGCTGGCGATGTACATCGTTGCCGCCGAAAAGCAGGGGGTCTCCCCGGAGAAGCTGAACGGCACTGTCCAGAACGATGTCCTCAAGGAGTACGTCGCGCGTGGGACGTACATCTTCCCGCCCGGCCCCAGCGTCAGGCTGGCGGCCGACATCATGGCCTATTGCGCCCGCAACGTACCCCAATGGAACACGATCAGCGTGAGCGGCTACCACATCCGCGATGCGGGCTCGACAGCGGCCCAGGAGATTGGGTTCACGTTCGCCAATGCTTGCGCCTATATGGATGCCGCGCTCGAGCGCGGCCTTGCGGTCGATGAATTCGCGCCCCGCATCAGTTGGATCTTCAACACGCACAACAACTTCTTCGAAGAAGTAGCCAAGTACCGGGCCCTCCGGCGTCTCTGGGCGCGCCTCCTCAAGGAACGCTACGGCGCCAAAGACCCGCGCTCGATGATGCTCCGCACTCACACGCAAACGGGTGGCAGCACGCTCGTCGCCCAGCAGCCCGAAAACAACATCGTCCGCGCCTCTATCCAGACGCTGGCCGCCGTCCTTGGCGGAGTCCAGAGCATCGCTCTGAGCTGCTTCGATGAAGCCCTCGCGCTCCCCACCGACCAGGCCCAGCGGATCGCCCTGCGCACACAGCAGATCATCGCCCACGAGACCGGTGTCGCAGATACGGTCGACCCGATGGCGGGCAGTTACTTCGTCGAGCACCTGACGAACGAGCTGGAGGAGCGGGCGAAGGCCTACATGCGCCAGATCGAAGAGATGGGCGGCTCAATCAAAGCGATCGAGTCGGGTTGGATGCAGACGCAGATTGCCGAGGCCAGTTGGCGCTACCAGCAGGAAGTTGATGAGAAGCGCGAAGTCATCGTCGGTGTGAACGACTACATCGAAGGCGGCGAGCAGCCACCCGTAATCTTCAGCATGGACAAGCGGCTC
>JBGOVF010000508.1:0-2698 GCA_041477975.1 Tepidiformaceae bacterium | reverse complement strand
TGCCGCCACCCGCTCCAGCCCGCTGCCCGTGTCGATGTTCTGCTCGGGCAGGTCCGTGCGGCTCCCGTCCGGGTGCTGGTAGAGCTGCATGAACACCAGGTTCCAGAACTCCAGGAAGCGCTCGGCGTCGTAGCCCACGCCGCCAACGGGGTTCCCATCGGCGTCGTGTTGCAGTTGTGCGCCCTCAATCCCACGCTCGGGGAAGAAGTCGTAGTAGATCTCGCTGTCCGGCCCGCAGGGGCCGCTCGCCCCAGGCGTCCCGTTCGGGAAGCTGAACCAGTAGTTCAGGTCCTCGTCCCGGCGGTGGATGTGGTTGTCCGGCAACCCCACCGCCCGCCAGTGCTCGTACGCTTCGTCGTCGGTCAAGAAGATCGTGGCGTGCAGGCGCTCCGGATCCATCCCGTAGACCTTCGTCGTCAGTTCCCACGCGAACTCGATCGCGCCCTTCTTGAAGTAGTTCCCGAAGCTGAAGTTCCCGAGCATTTCGAACGCCGTGCAGTGGCTCAGGTCGCCCACTTCCTCGATGTCCGTCGTCCGGAAGCAGCGCTGCACCGTCGTCGCGCGCGGGCCGGGTGGCGTTTGTTCGCCCATGAACATCGGCTTGAACTGCTGCATCCCCGCGCTCGTGAACATGGAGGTGGGGTCGCCGATCGGCACGAGCGGCCACGGGGGCAGGAACACGTGCCCCCGCTCCTGGAAGAATGTGATGAACGCGTCGCGTATTTCGTCGGAAGTGCGCGGTGGATTTGGCATATGTGCCTTCGAATGCTACGGAGCGCCTTCGCTGACTGTCGAGGATTCCGTTGCCGCGCGACCGTGTCCGGCGCTACGATGAGTCTGGACGCGCTCGCGTCCATTATGCGTACAGACCGCGAACCTCCCAGTCCCAACTCGCGCTCGCCGTTTCAGGACGGGGCCCCGGCCCACGTTCGGCCGCTGCAATGAGTGCTGACACCTCTTCGCTCGGCGTCATCATCCTCGCCGCTGGAGCCGGCACGCGCATGAAGTCGGCGCTCCACAAAGTCCTTCACCCCGTCTGCGGGACGCCGATGGGGCTGCACGTGGTCAACGCCGCCCGCGCGCTCAACCCCGCGATTGTCGCCGTCGTCGTGGGCCACCAGGCCGAAGCCGTCCGCACCGCCCTCGCCGGGCCCGGCGTCACCTTCGTCGACCAGCCCGAACTCGACGGCACGGCCGGCGCCGTCCGTCGCTGCCGCACAGCCCTCGCCGGCTGCGATACCGTCCTCGTCCTCAATGGCGACTCGCCCCTCATCGACGCCGGCCTCCTCGAACAACTCATGATCGCCCGCGGAGACTCTGCATTGAGCTTCCTGGTCTCGCCAGTCGACGACCCGGGAAGGCTCGGCCGTGTCTCCCGCGACGCCGCTGGCGCGGTCACCGGCATCGTCGAGGCCATCGACTACGCCGGCCCCGACGGACCTGCTGAAATCAACGCGGGGCAGTACTCCTTCGAAGCCGTGTGGCTCTGGCAAAACATCGACCACGTCCCACGAAGCGCCAGAGGCGAGTACTACCTCACCCACCTCCTCGCCGTGGCCTACGAGCACCACCGCCCCGGCATCGCTGTCACCGCCGATCGCGAAGAGGTCCTCGGCGTGGACGACCGCGTCCGCCTTGCGGAAGCCGAAGGCTTCATGCGCGCCGGCATCCTCGAGGTGCACATGCGCCGGGGCGTCACCATCCAGGACCCTGCCACGACCTACATCGACGCCGGAGTTGAACTCGCCCAGGACGTAACTATCTTCGCCAACAGCCACCTCCTCGGCTCTACGCGCGTTGAAACGAACTGCGTCATCGGCCCGGGCACCACCCTCCGAAGCAGCTCAGTCGGCGCCGGGACGAAGATCGAATCGTCGGTCGTCGAGGATTCGTCAATCGGCGCGAACGTCTCCGTTGGCCCCTTCTCGCACATCCGCGGCGGCGCCACCATCGGCGACGACTGCGAGATTCACAACTACGCCGAGGTCAAGAACTCCGTCCTCGGCCGCGGCGTGAAAATGCACCACTTCAGCTACATGGGCGACGCCGATATCGGCGAGGCCGCGAACATCGCCGCCGGCGCCATCACCTGCAACTTCGATGGCGTAGCCAAGCACCGCACCACGATCGGCGCCCGCGCGTTCATCGGCTGCGACACCATGCTCATCGCCCCCATCACCATCGGCGAAGACGCATTCACCGCCACCGGCTCCGTCGTCACGCGGGACGTGGCGGCTGGCGAACGCGTCGCTGGCGTCCCGGCCCGCCCGATGCCCCGCCGGGCCGCGGAGTAGCCGTGGACATCCTCGTTTTCGTCGTCGTCGCCGCGATTCTCTGCGGATCGGTCGTGCTCGGAGCAATCGCCGCCGCTGAAACGGCTCTCGAACGCGCCAGCGACGTCCGCATCCAGGCACTGGCTATCCGCGGCAACCACCGCGCTCAGCGCATTGCCAGTTCCGTGGAACAACCACGCGCCTTCCTTGGGCCACTCACTGCTGCTCGCGTGCTCTTCGCGGCGCTCATCGTCGCCCTTTTCGCTTATCTCGGCGCGCGTTCGTACAGCCCGTTCGAAGGCGCCATCGGCGTTGGGCTCGCTGGCGGCCTCTGGGTCGCCGTCGTCCAGATGACCGTCGGCCTGGTCGTCGCCCGCCAGCCCGAGTACGCCGCCCTCCAGCTCAGCGGCGTCGTCCGCCTGGTC
>JBGOVF010000463.1:0-2950 GCA_041477975.1 Tepidiformaceae bacterium | reverse complement strand
GTAGCACTTCGGCGCCGGTAGTCCGGCCTGGTGCGACAGCTCGCTATAAAAGCGCACTTCCCGCTCGTACAGCCCGAACGCCACGCCAATCATCCGCGCGCCCGGGTCCGACGACGGGATCTTCGCGACGATCGATGCCGGCGCGCCTGGGGTCGGCGCGGCGTAGGTCAGCTCCAACCGCGCCACCTGCCCGATGAAGCCGACACCCTCTCCGATCACCGTGCTCGTCACGCCGGTCACGGTCACGTCCGTCAGCCCGCCTTCGCGTAGTGCAGCCGTCAGCCATTCGGGAGTGAGGCCATCGATAGAGGTGGGGAGGGGGTGAGTGCTGGGCATGTCCTACTCGCCGGCGGAAGTCGCAGGTCACCGCTCTCGGCGGGTCCGTGCGTGGACGAGATGTTAACAGCGGCTCGCTCAGCGGCGAATGAGCCCGCGCCGGCCCGCTTCTTCGATGATCTGGACCACGTTCGTCGCGGCGCCTTTGCGGATGCTGTCGGTCACGGTCCAGAGCACGATCGAGCCCGGCTGCGACGAATCGCCGCGGATGCGGCCGACGAGCGTCTCGTCGGTCCCGGCGGCGTCGATGGGCGTGGGGTAACTTTCGCTGGCGGGGTCGTCCACCACGCGCACGCCTGCTCCGGATTCGATCAACCGCCGCGCCTCGGCCGCTTCGATCGGCCGTTCGAACTCGGCCCAAACCGACATCGCGTGCCCGAAGAACGTGGGGATGCGGACGCACGTCGCGCTGATGGCGACATCGGGCGCATGCAGGATCTTGCGCGTCTCGTTCGCCATCTTGATCTCTTCCCTGGTGTAGCCGTCCTCGGCGAAGAGGTCGATCTGGGGGACGGCGTTGAAGGCGATCTCGCGCTTCTGCGTGCCCGAGGGCTCGTGCCGCCCCTCGAGCGCCGCCCGCGATTCCGCTGCCAGGCCATCGACGGCGGCGCCGCCAGCACCGGCTACCGCCTGGTAGGTGCTCACCACGATGCGCTTTAGCGGATTGACTCGGTGGATCGGGTTGAGGGCGAGGACCATGGGCGTCGTGGTGCAGTTTGGCTGGCTGACGATCCCGCGGTGCCACTCGAGGTCTTCGACGTTGATCTCGGGGATGACCAGCGGGACGGCGGGGTCCATCCGGTAAGCGCTCGAATCGTCGATGACGAAGCTGCCGTTCGCCTGGGCGATGGGCGCGTACTGCTTCGAGGCGGCACCGGAGGCGGAGAGGAAGACGATCTGGTCGTCGGCTGTGAAGCTTCCGTCCGAAGTCTCTTCGACGGTAATCCGCTGCCCGCGAAACTCCACGATCTTGCCGGCCGAGCGCGCGGTGGCCAACAACCGAAGGCGCCCGACCGGCACCTGGCGGCTATCGAGCAGTTTCAGGAATTCGCGGCCGACGATGCCGGCCCCGCCAACGACGGTGATGTTGTAGGCGTCCAACGGGCGCTCCGGGAAGGGGGTCTTGTTATGGTAGCCCGCCGGGCGGGCAGGGTCACGGGTCTCAGGCGACGAAACGCACGTTGGGCAGACTCGCCTGTGCGGCCGCCGCGGCGAACCGCCGGTCCGAGACCCAGAATTCGGCGCCCAGCGCTTCAGCTACGGCGTAGCCGGTGGTGTCGAAGGTATCGGATTGGTTCAACTGCGTTGCCAGTTCGAAGCCGCGGTCGGCGGCGCCATCGACCCAGACTACGTCGTATTCAAGGGCCACAAGCTCCGACAAGACCTCGCGAGCCCGGAGATCCGAGATACGCCGACGAGCCCACAGCTTCCTCAGAACAGAATGGAACTCCACCATGATCGCGGGCGTCAGAAGGGCGTCATCGGAACTCAACACCAGTTCGCGGAACGCGCTTATCGCCTCTACTGTTTGCTGCGAAGGTACGCAGGCATGTGCGAGGAACGAGGTATCGAGAACTACTCTCGTCAGCTGCGGCCCGCTCGCATCTCCTCAAGGACCGAGTCCACATCGATGAGTTCGCCGCCGTTCTCGGCGATGATCTTCTTATGCAGTTCCTGCAACCGCTCGAGCGCCGCGAGCCGGCGGGCAATCCTTGCCTTCACGGGGTCATCGGCGGGGTCAGGCTTTCGAATTGCCAATCGTTTACTCCGCCGCCCAGCCTGAGCATCCTTAGATCATACACCCATCGGGCGGCCTGGTTGTCGGCCAGTGTCTCGGCTCTACAACTCCTCACCGTCACTACGGCCGGCGGCAATGTCACGCATGATCGCATCGCCGTCTACTTTGCGGCCGCCCAGCCGGGCCATCACCTTCTCGTGCAGCACTCGTGCACGTTCGATGGCGGCCAGCCGTTGGGCTTTCAGTTCGCCTGGCGTGAGCGTCCGCCCAGGTTCACGGGTTGCCATGTCAACGATCATACCAGCCCCCGTCACGGCACCGGGATCCGCGCCTCCGGCACGGCGTCGTACTCGGGCAGGTAGGGCTTCACGTCCAGCACGGGCGTGCCATCGATCGCGTCCAGCCCCCGCACGCGCAGGGCTGCTCCCTCCTCCATCCCCAGTAACGCCACGACGCTCACGCCGAGGTGGTTGGGACGAAGCTGGCTGCGCGTCGCCAGGATCCCGCACGTGTTGCCGCTCGCCAGCGTCAGTGTCTCCGGTTTCTCCGGAGCGCCTTCGGCGAGGTCCATGTAGAAGACCACGATGACGTGGCTGTAGGCATCGAGCCCCGCCAGCTTCGGCGCGTGCTCCGGTAGCAGCTCTATCCGGCTCTCCACCTTCTCCCAGCCTTGCGGTCGCGGCTTCGCCACGTCGTTTCGCACGTAGCCGATGGCCCGCAGCGTGACCTCCGCCGGCGCTGGCGGCCGTTCGAACGTCGCTCGCTTGCGCCCCCAGAACGCGCGCATGCCCTATCGCCGCGGCGGCGGCGGCGGTGGTGTCATGCCGAACGCTGCCGCCAGCCGCCCACCGAGCTCGGCGATATTTCGGCCCGCCG
>JBGOVF010000196.1:0-5366 GCA_041477975.1 Tepidiformaceae bacterium | reverse complement strand
GGCTACGCGGCCCTCGCCGACTGGGGATCGAACACAACCAGCGACACGAAGAAGCTCGTTGAGCAGGCGAAGGCCGACCTCATCGCCAAGAAAGTCGTTCTCTTCAAGGGGCCCGTCGTTGACAACGAGGGCAAAGTGCGGATCAAGGAAGGGGAGACCGGCGATCTTGGTCAGCTTCTCGGGGCGACTGACTACCTTGTGAAGGGCGCGACTGGCAAGATCAAGTAGTCCCGCAGCCGGCGCTGACGAACGCCTGCCTCAATCACGGTCCGCGGCTATGGCCGTCGTACTCGACGGCCAGTCGCCGATCTCGTCCGGGAGGTCCAAACCCACGCATGAAGACGCAGATTCCCGCCGATCCGTATGACTGGCCGTTCGATGGGGTCATCGAGCCCCGGCGAACGGCCCTCATTCTGATCGACTGGCAGCACGACTTCTGCGGCGCCGGCGGCTACGTCGATGCGATGGGCTACGACATCTCCCTCACGCGGTCAGGGGTCGAACCGACGCGCCGCGTACTGGAGGCGTGGCGGGCCGTGCCTGGGGCGCACGTCGTCCACACGCGCGAGGGCCACAAGCCCGACCTTTCTGATTGTCCCCCGAACAAACTCTGGCGCTCGCGGCAAATCGGTGCGGGCATCGGCGACGACGGCCCCTGTGGCCGAATCCTGGTGCGTGGCGAGCCGGGCTGGGAGATCATCCCCGAACTCGCGCCGATCCAGGGCGAGCCGGTGATCGACAAACCCTCAAAGGGAGCGTTCGGGTCGACGGACATCGACCTCGTCCTGAGGAATCGCGGCATCACCCACCTCGTATTCACCGGCATCACCACCGACGTCTGCGTCCACACGATCATGCGCGAGGCGAACGACCTCGGGTACGAGTGCCTGCTCCTCAGCGATTGCACCGGGGCGACGGACTACGGTAACTACCTTGCCGCTCTCAAGATGGTCACCATGCAGAATGGCGTGTTTGGGGCGGTTGCTCCCTCCGGGGCGTTTCTTGCCGGGGTTGCTCAACTTATGACTGGCCGGCAGGGATGACCTCGACATCGACCCGGGAGCTCTTTCAGCGAGCGCTCGAACTCGTTCGCTCTGCGCCCCTGGACGGGGCGCGGCGCGTCCCCGCCTTCGCGTTCCGATCGAGCGATCGGGCGCCGCGCCCAGGCTCGGGCGCGGTCGCTGGCCTCGCGGGCGACCTCTGGGACACCGCCGCCCGGATCCACGCCGGCGACATTTCCCCGGCGGACGTGCTCGGGGCATCCGAGGCACAGGTGCGCGACTACGACCGCCGATACGGAGCGTTCGAGCACATCGACCATGGCAGCTTTTCCGCCCCCGCGGGCGACCGATCGCTCCCGCTTCATGGAATCCCCGTGACCGTGAAGGACGTCATCCATGTGGCCGGGATGCCGACCACGGGGAGTTCCATAGCGATTCCTCCGTTCCACGCCGCCACCGACGCCGCGGCAGTGGCCCGCCTTCGCGCCGCGGGCGCATCGATCGTTGGCAAGGTCGTGACCCATGAGTTCGCGCTGGGCGTCACGACGCCGCAGTCCCGCAACCCGTGGGACGAACGGCGCGTCCCGGGGGGCTCATCCGGCGGGTCGGCGATCTCGGTGCTAACCGGCATGGCACTCGGCTCTCTCGGAACCGATACACGGGCTTCGATCCGGGTACCGGCGGCCCTCTGCGGGCTCGTCGGATTCAAGCCCTCCTATGGCCGGGTTCCGGTGGACGAGTGGCTGACGCTCTCCTGGTCGTTGGACCACTTCGCCCCGATGGCGCGCAGTGTGCGCGACGTCGCCTCGTTGATGGACATCCTTGCGGGCCACCCGGGAGCGTGGACCGGGGGCCTTCCGGGCAGCCTCGAAGGTGTACGAGTGGGGTCTGCCCGAGCCTTCCTGACGGGTTGCGAACCAGGGGTCGTGGCGGCGTTCGAAGCGGCCCTCGCGGCGGCGCGGGCCGCCGGCGCAACGATCGTCCCGGTTGACGACGCCTTGACCGATGCGGACCTCGATCTCGCGAATGCCGTGGGAATGGTCTTAAGCCGTGCCGAGGCCGCCCAGTTTCACATCGAGGCGGGGACGGATTTCTCCCGCTGCATCCCGGAGGTGCGTGACCAGCTCACTGCCGCCCGGCACCTGCTGGCCACGGACTACCTGCGCGCCCTGCGCCTCCGCGGCCAGCTCCGCGACCGTCTCGTTCGGGCGTTCGAGGGCGCCGATGTGGTAGCCATGCCCACTTCCAAGGTCGTTGCGCCGTTTCGCGAGGACGCGGACCAGTACTTGCTCGTCCTGTCCGCTAACTGCATCCCCTGGAGCCTCGTCGATTTTCCGGCCATCAGTGTCTTTGCCGGGCTGTCCGAAGGGCTCCCGGTCGGCCTCCAACTTGTGGGTTCACCCGGCGCCGACCGGCCGCTTCTCGCAATCGCTCACGCGTTCGAGCGCGTTCTTCCCACGCCGCCCGAGTGGAGCCCCGCGTGAGCCCACCGTTCGTCGTAACGCAGGGACCACCGGGCCTGGCGCGCCCCGGCGAGCCGGCCGGCCGCCGCCGCTTCGTCCCGGCCACTCTCGTTGGCTTCCGGGTGAAAGAGACACTTGGCGAAGAGGTCGCGGGCCGTGTGATCGCCGCCGTCTCGGGCGCGATCTATATCGAGTTGGATCGGGGGCCCCTCCTCTGGCTGGCTGCGCCGGGGGGAGTACCCCATGGCCGGGCGCTCCTTGCCCCGCTACCGCCCGACCCGGACCTTGCTGGGGCTCCCGTCTCTGCTGTCGCCGGGGAGGTTCTCGTCGGTGACCTGATCCGGATTGGAGTGCCCGGTGCGCCGGTTTGGCGGCCCCCGGGGTGGGCGGAACGGATGGTCACATCGCCGGAACAGTTGATGGCCACCCTCGGCGCCGTTGCCCGGCGGCAACTCGACGGAGGTACGCCGGCGCGCCCCGTCCTTCCCGCGCTCCCGCAGGACGCAGGGGCGGCGGCGGGCTTCTGGACGGCGCAGCTTGCCGCCAGGGCTTCGCTACCCGAGTGGATAGTGCACGATGCGCTGCGGCCGGTGTTCGGCGGCGCCGGTTTCCTGGAACGCCTCGATGAGCTTGCCGAGGCGGGACTCGGACTCGGCCCGGGCCTTACGCCGTCGGGCGATGACTTCATCGGCGGACTACTTTTCTCGCTGCATGTGGCCGGGACCTGCGACGCCTCGCTCGTTGCGGTGGCGAGGGCGTGCGGCGAACGCGTCTCCCAGCTCGCACCGGCACGGACCACGCCGGTGAGCGCGGCGCTGCTCGTCGATTACAGCCGCGGAGAAGGCCCGGAGCCACTGCACCGCCTCGCGTGCAACGTCCTCGGGGGGAACGTGATCGAGTGCGACCGGGCCTGCGACGATCTCGCCGCGATCGGAGCTGCCACCGGCCGGGCAACCCTCGCGGGCTTTGTCGCCGGCCTCGTCATGGCGCTCGGCCGGCGCCCGATTGCGCGCCACGGGCACTGAAAGGGAAGGAGTACATGCATGGACCTTAAAGCCGCCATCGAAGCCGCAAACGCCGAGACAGCCCGAGTGATTGTGGCCGCCGACCCTGTGCTCGTGGACATTCTCCCGGCGGGCGAGGTGATACCCGGGCTCGAAGATCGCATGATCCTGCATTCCGGCCCACCGGTGACCTGGGCGACGATGTGCGGCGCCCAGCGCGGCGCCTGCATGGGGATGGCATTGTTCGAGGGATGGGCGGAGAGTGCCAGCGAGGCGGTGGGACTCCTGGCCTCCGGTGCGATCAGGCTCGAGCCCAACCATCACCACCAATCGGTGGGGCCCATGGCCGGGACGATCACCAGATCGCTCCCCGCCTTCGTGGTTGAAAACCGCACCTTCGGGAACCGCGCCTACAGTCGCAGGGCCGACCCGCGCCAGCAGTTCGGCGATTACAGCGATGAGGCCCTGGAGGGGCTGCGCGGGTGGCGCGACGTGTGGGGCCCATCCCTCGCCAGGGGGCTTCGACAGCTCGGCGGCCTGCCGCTCAAACCGCTGCTGAGCAAGGCGTTGCACATGGGCGACGAACTGCACAATCGCCCGAACGCGGCCTCGCTACTCTTCACGGCGGCGCTGGCCGCCCCGATGGTCGAAGCCGGCGTGGACAGCGAGGCGTTGATCTCCACGCTCAACTTCGCCACGAACGACGACTTCCTCTTCCTCGGGATTGCGATGGCCGCGGCCAAGGCCGCCACCGATCCAGCAACCGGGATCGAGTACAGCACTGTGGTGACGACTATGGCGCGAAACGGGACGGAGTTCGGCATCCGCGTGAGTGGCCTACCCGGCGAGTGGTTCACGGCCCCGTCCCCGCGAGTCGAAGGCCTCTTCATCCCGGGCTTCTCGGAGGCAGACGCCGGCCTGGACATGGGCGACTCCGCGATTACCGAGACAGTGGGCTGGGGCGGCTTCGTGCTCGGGGGCGCCCCGGGCATCCTCGCGCTTGTCGGCGGGACTCCCGAGCAGGCGCTTGCGTTCAGCCGCGACATGCGCAGGATCACGGTCGCTGAAAGTCCAGACTACCTCATTCCGGCCCTGGGCTTCGCCGGCGCGCCGGTCGGGATCGACATTCGCAAGGTCGTGCAGACGGGGATTCTCCCGGTCATCGACACAGCGATCGCGCACCGGGACCCCGGCTACCCCAACCTCGGCGCGGGCATCGTGCGTCCGCCGTTGGAGTGCTTCAAGATGGCGCTGCGCGCGTTCGCCGCGCGGTACGGAGGCTAACGGGTGATCGCGCAGTTCGGCATCCTCCGCTCACGCTACTTCGATTCGGTGTACCTCATGCGTGTCGCAAAGCGAATCTCGGGGGCTGATGGCATCGTCGCGGCGGCGGCAGTGATCGCCACGCCGAAGAACCTCGCAGCCCTCGCACAGGCGGGATTCGATGGGGCGGAAGCGCTTGGCGCGACGACCGCCGACCTCATCGTCGCGGTGAAAGCCGAGACTGCGACCCACGCGCGAGCTGTGCTCGATAACCTGGAGCAGTGGCTGGCCAGGGAGCCGGTCGCGAGCGGGGATGTTGCCTTCGGCACGATCGACGAGGCCGCGCGTGCGCAGCCTGGATCGAACCTCGCCGTCATCTCTATCCCCGGTGAGTATGCCGCGGCCGAAGCGCGCCGGGCGCTCGAGGCCGGGCTCAACGTGTTTCTGTTTAGCGACAACGTGTCGCTCGAGGACGAGGTGGCGCTAAAGGCCCTGGCCGCCGATCGACGGCTCCTGGTGATGGGGCCAGACTGTGGGACCGCAATCATCGGCGGGACGGGCATAGGGTTCGCGAACGTAGTGCGCCGCGGCCCGATAGGTGTCGTCGGCGCCTCCGGGACTGGCACGCAGGAAGT
>JBGOVF010000287.1:0-3999 GCA_041477975.1 Tepidiformaceae bacterium | reverse complement strand
TCGCTGGACCTCATCATCCCCGAGCAGTACCGCGATGCCCACTGGACGGGCTACGACCGCGCGCTCGGCGACGGCGACACGAAATTCCGCGGCCAGTCGCTCGCTACCCGCGCCATGCGCGCCGACGGCGAAACGATCTATGTCGAACTGAGCTTCGGCATTATCAAGGACGGGAGCGGCACGGTCATCGGCGCTACTGCCTTCGCGCGCGACATCACCGAGCGCTTCAACCGCGACCGCGACATGCGCCGCCGCCTGCGCGAGCTCGAAGCGGCTGCGAAAGCGTAGCTCTATTGGAAGCGATCCTCGCCGAAGCCCAGCCCTACGAGATCCATGGCACGCGCTACTGGCGCATCGCCTACGCGCGCAAGGATGACCCGGACCGCATCACCGAAGGCCGCGTCGCCGCCGAAGGCATCTACAAAGACCCGCAACCCGGCGACAGGGTTGAGATCCGCCTGCTCCTCGGCGTCATCGACGAAGTGAAGAAGCTGTAGCCTCGGACTGAATCAGAGCCGCGACCGTGAGGGAGCGTCCGGTAGCTGCGGGTAGGGAACCTGACCGTGACGGCACGTGCCATGCAATAACGGCGCGTCCGTCGTCGCTACCAACCCGAGACCGAGCCGCGACTGGAAGGGAGCGGTGGCCCGTCACCCCCGCGGCTCCCCCACCGTGATCCCGATCCGCCCCAGCGGCCCAAGCTCCGCCACCAGCTCGTCACCGGGCGCGATGTCCACCGGTTCGATGTAGCTGCCGCAGATGATCCGGTCGCCGGGCTCCAAAGCCTCGCCGTACCGGCCGAGGATCGCGGCCGCCGAAACAACAACGGTCGCCACGTCCTCCGGGACGCGCCCCGCCTGGCCTTCGCGCAGCACCTCGTCCCCGCGTAGCAGCCTCGGAAGCCCCCACCGCAGCATCTCCGCGAACACCGCGAGCGGCTGGTCATCACCGAACACAACCGCGTCGTGCAGGATGCTGTTTTCGACCATCGCCCCAATCGGCTGCATCGGCTTAGTCATGTCCACAAGTTCGAACGCCGGCGCGATGCCCGCGATCGCCGCGCGCGCGTCCTCCAACGAAACGCCCGCCTCCACACGCCGGCCAATATGGAGCGCCACCTCCACCTCCGCGCGCGGGCGGCTACCCGGCCGTGGATGGTACGTCCCGCCCGCCGCCACCACCCGCGACCCATCGAGCGTGCCCATCAGCGGCCCGCCGATGCCCATGCGCTGCTGCGCCGCGGCATCGTGGAAGCCGACCTTCCAGCCAACGCGGGGCACGCCCCCTCGCACCGCGGTCGAGAGCGCCGCCAGCTGTTTGCGCATTGCCGCATCGATCGCGGCGGCTACGGGTTCGGGGTGTTCTGCCATGGCGGCAGTATATAGAGGAAAGGCCCCGCAACTCGCGGCGCCGGCGGGCGCCCGGCCCCGAGCACTCCGACACCCCGACACCACCCAACCCGTTGCGCACTACCCCGCACCGCACCACGATTGCGCGGCATGGACATCTGGTCGTTCGATGGCGCGAAGTGGCACGAAGGTGAGGCCGAAGGCGCCGCCCTCCGCTGGTTCAACCTCTGTGGCGACGATGGCGTCGATCTCGACCACCTGGGCGCTCGCTTCAACCTCCACCCGCTCGCCATCGAAGACTGCCATTCGAACCAGCTGCACACGCCGAAGGTCGATGACTTCGGCGACTACCTCTTCATCATCGTCCTCACGCTGGTCGAAGGCGGGGGCGGGCCAGAGCCCGACGAACTCGACATCTTCCTGGGCCGCGACTATCTCATTACCTACCAGGACCGCCGGGCTGGCCCGCGTGCTCTCGAGGCCGTGTCGGACGCCGTGCGCAAGGGGCTCAGCGTCCGCCCCGGCGCCGACGGCCTCTGCTACGAAATCGCCGACCGGCTGGTCGATGCCATCCTCCCCGAAGTCAACGCCCTCTCCGACCGGCTCGACGCAATCGAGAACGAGATCGTCGTCAGCGGCCGGCCCCGCGAACAGCACTACGAGATCCTCGAACTGCGTGCACGCGCCGGCCGCATCCGCCGCCTGCTGACGCCCCAGCTCGTCGTCATCCAGCACCTCAGCCGCGGCGAAACCGAACTGGTCGCTCCGCCCAACCGCATGTACTACCGCGATATCTTCGACCATCTCGTCCGTGCCGACCTTGCGCTCGAATCGCTCCGCGAAGATGCCGAGGTCGCACTCAGCACCTACCTCAGCCAGATCAACAACCGCCTCAGCGAGGTCATGAAGGTGCTCGCCGTGGTTGGCGCCCTGGCGCTGCCGGCCACTGTGATCACGGGCGTTTTCGGCACGAACTTCGATAACGTACCCGGCCTCCACGATAGCTGGGGCTTCGCCATCATGCTGGCTGGAATGCTCGGACTGGCCGGCGGAATGGCGTTCTACTTCAAGCGGCGCGGCTGGTTCTGATCCGCGCTGCGCTCGTTCTCGGCGGAATCGTCGTGCTCCTCCTCCGGCGTGCGACGGCTCCCAGGCGCCGGCAGCCACCGCAACGCTCTCGCCGGACCCGGTGACCCCCGTTCCGTCGCCTAGGCGGCGATGGACTGTTCTTCCCTGCTGACCCACATTGGCTCGTCGATCCAGTTCTTGAACGCCTTGTGCGCGCCGCACGTCTTGCAGCGGCCGGCGCTGAGGGGGCCATTGGCCTCGTCGATCACCCAGTGATGGGCATGGGCGGCTGCGTCGGGCTTCGTCATCAGTGCTTCCACGTTTTTCCTCTGCGCGCAGGTTCCCGCGAACGCGTATGCAGGCTAACGGGGGCAAATCACCGGGCGAGACGGCCGCTCGGTCCGCAATCGCTGCCCCGAAGGTCCGCGATTCCATACGGCAGCGGACGTTCATGACACAAAGCGAAGGCGCGGCCTGCAGGGGCTGCGCCTTCGAGAAAGAAGGGTCAACGCTCGATCAGGCTGCGATGCGGGGCTCTTCGTTCGTGATGAAGTCGCTGTCTTCCAGCCAGTTCTTGAACGCCTTCACGGCGCCGCACCGCTTGCAGCGCCCCGCGCTCAGCGGGCCGTTGGCTTCGTGGATAACCCAGTGGTGGGCGTGCATGGCGGTGGGGGTTGCGCTTTCGGTTTGCATTCCTCTGCCTCCCTGGGGTATCCCATTTGGGACTTCGCTTGTTAACGGAATAGTAGGGCCGCTTCCGCGCCGCCACGCCCACCCGTGGTGGGAGACAGGCTCCCCTTTTGGCGGAGAAGCGGCGGCTACGTGTGAACCACGTCACCGTTGCTGGTTGTCAGTTGCTGGTTGTCGGTCGTCAGTCGGGGCCGGGCGTCCGCCGGTGGGCTATCCTCGGCGTTGTGAAACGGGCGATCGTCCTCGCGATGTTGCTTGGCCTCGTGACGGCCTGCGGCGGCGATGACGCGCCGGCGGCTACGGCCACGCTCCCGGCCACGGTAACCGCGCCGCCCACTTCCACCCCGGCTCCGGAACCGACGGCCACGGCACGGCCAACCGCCACGCCCCCGCCGCGCACGGCGACCCCGCCCGCGGGCGTCCCCGGCTACCCCGCCGACAAGCGCACCGGCGTCCCCGCCATCGACAAAGTCGTCGAGGCCATCCTCAGCGGCGACCCGGCCAGGGTCGGCCCGCTGCTCGTCTTCACGCCGATCGCTTGCGTCGCGAAGCAGGACGGCATCGGCGCACCGCCGCTCTGCCCGGCGGGGGTCGCCGAAGGCACGATAGTCGACGCGTTTGCGGTCGGCAGCTGCGAAGGCGGCTTCACAGTCCGCGGAGACGAAGCGGGCTTGATCCAGAACCTCGCAGGCCCGGGCCACCGCCTCTACGCGGCCTGGGACGCTGAGTTACGCGATGGCTCGCCGGGCTACGGGGTGCTGTTCGGGGCGCCCGGCCAGAACGCGGTGCCTGTCTTCGCGCACACGGCCTACGTTTCCGCGGCGGGCATCGTCACCGCGAACTTCGGCTGCGGCGCTTCGCCAAAGGATCGGCTGGCCTTCCTGAAAATCAC
>JBGOVF010000252.1:0-4378 GCA_041477975.1 Tepidiformaceae bacterium | reverse complement strand
GACTTCCAGCGCGCAGCGCCATTCCGCGCCCTCAGCAACGAACTCGGCGTCAGCCCGGCCTTCCTCGCCCACCGCTACGCGCTCTCGATGCCCGGGGTCTCCACGCTGGTGCTGGGCGTGAAGAACCGCGCCGAACTCCGCGAATGCCTGGCGGCAGAGGCCGCAGGACCGCTCGACTCCGCAACAATGATTCGCATCGAAGAATCTGTCCGGTAATTCCTTAACCTTTCGCGAGAACGCTTGACTCCTGTACCGGGGTACAGGCCTACGGTTAGCCCGTAATTCGCCACGGAGGATGTCGTGACAGAAGAAACGCTAACTATTGGCGAAGTGGCTGCGAAGGCCGGCGTCAACGTACAGACGCTTCGCTACTACGAACGCCGGGGGTTGCTTAAGGCGCCATTCCGGCGCGAGACCGGGCATCGCCAGTACCCTTCCGACGCGGTCGCCTTCATTCGTTCGATCAAGCACGCCCAATCGCTCGGCTTCACGCTCGCCGAAATCGAAGGCCTGGTCGCAACATCGGAACGACGGCCGTCCCGCGCGAGCGAGGTCCTGGCCGCGTCAGCGGCGCGTAAGATCGAGGAAGTGGACGGGCGGATCGCAGAGCTGCAGGCGGCGCGCTCGCGCCTCCAGGCCGTCATCGACCAACGCTGCGATTCGCTCACACACTGCACGTGCGGCAACGATTGCGCGCTCGATGCCACGACTCCGCAACCATCGGAGATAGTTCCCCAAACGAGCGCGAACCTCGCAACCCGGCATCGATTGGCATTGCTCGCTCCTGCCGCCATCCTCGCCTGCCTCGTCTGCTTCCTCCCGGCGATCCTGGTGGGAGTCGTGGGCGTCGCGGCCTTCTCGTCGCTGCCACTGGCCGATGCGGGACGCGATCTTCCGCTGGCGGCCGGTGCGGCGGCCCTCGGGGTCGCGAGTGGCCTCGCCTTCGCCTCGTTCCGGGCGAACCGACATCCGGTGGCGGCTTGCTAGTGACCGCCGAATGGAAGTCGCCTCGCGCTTTGCTCGTCGTGCTCCTCTCTACCGCCTTCGTCGCGTTCCTGGTCGGCGTCGGGCTCGAACGACGCTCTACCGAATCTGGCGCGATCACCACTCCGGGCGAAGCCGGAGAGACGGGCGAACCGGGGCACCGCGAAGAGATGCCGGCCGGCTTCAACCTTGAGTCGACGCCCGCGCGTGCACTGGCGATCATGGCCTCCATAGCACTTGTGGTCGCAGCGACAGCGGCAGGTCGTCACCCGGCCGCCCTACTCGCCATCCCTGTCTTCTGCCTGGCGTTCGCCGCCGCCGACGGGCTCGAACTCGTCCACCAGTTGAGCGAATCACGGCCGCTATTGGCGGGTGCCGCGACCACCGTCCTTTCGCTCCATGTTGCAGCCGCGTTCGTGGCCGCTCTGTTGACGCGAACGAATCCGGTTACCGAGGATCAAGCAACGGCTCAGGCCTGAAAGGAACTCCCATGCCCGACCCCAACCGCTGGGCCAACACCCTCGAAGTCCTCGCCTGCGACATCGCTGCCCGCCCACCTGCGCCGGGCATCGATGACCTCGCGCCCTTCATCGGCGGCGTGACACGGCAGCCGGACGCAATCACCGTCGCGTTCGACCCATCGGTGGCAGGCCCGCTCAGCCGGTTCGTCGAGGCGGAGCGCCTGTGCTGCGCCGGCCTCGGCTGGGACATCGACACAACCGAGGGACTCGCGCTTCGCATCACTGCGACCCCGGAGCAACTCGACCACCTGCAGTCGATGTTCGCCTCGGCGTAGCCGGGTCTTGTCTCCCGCCGTCGGCCGGACGCCATATACTGCCGGGTGCGCCGCGGGAGTCTAAAGGAGGCGCTGCATGCCCGACCGCTTCTACAACGCCGCCCTCGAATTCGTCGATGCGAACGTCAAGGCTCGTCGCGGCAAGAAGGTCGCCTTCAGGAGCGCGGATGGCGAACTCACGTACGACCAGCTCCTCGACCGCTCGGCACAAGTCGGCCTTGGCTTGTGGCCGATCCGTGTTCATGACGGCGACCGGATGCTCCTGCTCATGCTGGACAACATCGATTATCCGGTCCTCTTCTGGGGGGCGATCCGTGCGGGCATGATTCCCGTCCCGCTAAACACGCTCCTCGGCGCCGACCAGTACCGGTACATCGTGGAAGACTCGCGCGCCAAAGTGATCATGGTCTCTCCGGAACTGGTTCCCGTGCTCAACCAGGCACTCGAGGGCATGGACCGACCGCCATACGTGGCCGTGGTGGACTCGGCTGACCCAAAGAGCGGGTACTCGAAGCTGGTCCTTGGCTGCCCGTCTCGAACCAGACCCGCGCCCACTTGCGCCGACGATGTCGCCTTCTGGCTCTACTCGTCCGGGTCGACCGGCATGCCCAAGGGCGTCAAGCACGTGCATTCGAGCCTCGCGGCAACGGCCGAGCTGTACGGCAAGAACATCCTCGGCATCCGAGAAGACGACGTCGTCTTCTCGGCGGCTAAGCTCTTCTTCGCCTACGGGCTTGGCAACGCCATGACCTTCCCCATGTCTGTCGGCGCCACCGCAATCCTGATGGCCGACCGCCCAACGCCAGCCTCGGTCTTCGAAGTCCTCCGCCGGGAACAGCCCACGATCTTCTTTGGCGTGCCAACGCTCTACGCGGCCATTCTTGCCGACCCTTCGTGCACCCCCGAAGCCGGCTCGCAACGCTTGCGCCTGTGCGTCTCTGCCGGCGAAGCGTTGCCGGAGCACATCGGCAAGGCCTGGGAGGAACGCTTCGGTGTCGAGATCCTCGACGGCCTCGGCTCGACGGAAATGCTCCACATCTTCGTCTCCAACCGGCCCGGCTCGGTGCGCTATGGCACTTCCGGCACGCCGGTTCCAGGTTACGAAGCAAAGCTGCTCGACGAATCCGGCGCTGAAGCAGCGCCCGGGGAGATCGGCGAACTCCTCGTCCGCGGCCCCTCGGCCGCCGAAGGCTACTGGAACCAGCGCGAGAAGAGCCGCCGCACCTTCGAAGGCGAGTGGACCCGCACCGGCGACAAATACACCCGCGACGCCAATGGCTACTACACCTACAGCGGGCGCACCGACGACATGTTCAAAGTCAGCGGCATCTGGGTTTCGCCGTTCGAAGTCGAATCAGCACTCGCCAGCCACCCTGCCGTGCTCGAAGCGGCAGTCGTGCCCGCGGAGGACGCGGAGGGGCTGCTCAAGCCCAAGGCCTTCATCGTCCTCAAGCAGCCTGGCCACCCACCCGGCCTGGACGAGGAGCTGAAGGAGCACGTGAAGCGCTCTATTGGCATGTGGAAGTATCCGCGCTGGATCGAGGTCGTCGATTCCCTCCCCAAGACCGGCACGGGCAAGATCCAGCGCTTCAAGCTGCGCTCGCCGTCCAAATGACGCGCCAGCTCCGAGAGGACGGCACGCTTCAAGTAGCCGCCCAGGCGTTGGAGTACCGGTTCTTCGGCTCCACGCACGCCGGCTCCATGCTCGTACTGCTCCACGAAGGGCTGGGCTCACTAAGCACGTGGGGCGCCTTCCCCTCTGCGCTGGCGGCTCGCACGGGGATGTCGGTTTTCGCCTACTCTCGCGCCGGCTACGGCCAATCCTCGCCGGTCTCCCTCCCACGTCCGCTCGATTACATGCAGCGAGAAGCCATCGAAGTGCTGCCGCCGCTCCTCGATGCAATCGGCTTCCAGCGTGGCGTGCTGGTGGGACATAGCGACGGCGCCTCGATTGTCACTATCTACGCCGGCTCCGTGGAGGACCATCGCGTAGCCGGCCTCGTCCTCCTCGCGCCTCACTTCTTCGTCGAGAAGATGACCGTCACAGAGATCGCCCGCGTCGGCCGCGAGTACGAGTCCAGCGGCTTGCGTGCGCGCCTCGCCCGCCACCACCGCGACGTGGACCCCACCTTCCGTGGCTGGCACGACGCCTGGGTGGACCCGGAGTTTCGTAGGTTCGATATCCAGGACTGCCTTCCCTACATCCGTGTGCCCACGCTCATCGTCCAGGGCCTTGACGACCAGTACGGCACGCTCCGCCAGGTCGAGGCCGGCCAGGAGCTCTGCACGTGCCCGGTCGAGGTAGTCCTGCTCGAGAACTGCGGCCACTCGCCCCACCGCGAAAAGCCGGCCGATACGTTGGACGCCATCGCCGCGTTTGTTGAGCACCTCAAGGCCGATGGCGCTGTAACCTCGCCAACCAGCGCCGTGCTGGACGCCGTCTGATGGCCGCCGCGCCCGACCCTCGTGTCGATTTCCGCACCCACCCTTCGCGGTACAAGCACTGGCGTCTGGATGTTGAGGGCCCCGCGGCCACGCTCACGCTGGATGTCAACGAGTCGGCCGGCCTCTTTGCCGGCTGCGAACTCAAACTCAACT
>JBGOVF010000001.1:0-22431 GCA_041477975.1 Tepidiformaceae bacterium | reverse complement strand
CCGGGATGACGCAAGATGGTCCGCGCCTCGCTCACGGAGATCGGTCGCCCGAACAGGCAGAAGTTGCGGTCGCCGTCTGTGTGGTTGTTCGCCCACGCCGCAAACTCCTCCGCCGACGGCTCGTGGCCAACGGCAACCGTGCAGCGCCGGACGACGAAGCCCAGCATCATCTTGGGCAGCGGTGTAGATCCGGTCGACATTGCGGAGGGTTTCATGCCGCAAAAGCGCGCGCGGCGTCAAGCGGCGCGCGCCGCGATGAGGCGGTCAAGTTCCTCGCGCAGGCGCGGCAGCACCTGCTGGTAACTGAAGGCGCCGATCTTCACGCTCTTCCGCTTCAGGTTGACCGTCGTCGGCCCGCACCACAATCCAAGGTCGGCGTCGTCGGTTTCGCCGGGCCCGTTCACGCGGCAGCCCATTACGGCGATCGTTATGTCGTACGGTTTCGCGAAGGCCGACACTTCCTTCACCCTGAAGGCAAGGTCCACAAACGCTTCGTTCTCGACGCGGCTGCAGCTCGGGCAACTGATGATGTTCAGTCCGTGGTCCTGAAACACTGGCACGGAGCGGAAACGGCCTGCTTCGATGTCCGCGATGATCTGGTTTCCCGCCTCCACTTCCTTCCATTTGTCGCTGAAAGGCAGTGTGAGCGACACACGAATGGTGTCCCCGATGCCGCGGCTGAGGAGCTGCTCGAAGGCGATGCGCGTCTTAATGACGCCGTCCGGCAGCAGTCCGGCTTCCGTGACGCCAAGGTGCAGCGGGACGTCCGGCCGTGCGGCCGCGAAGCGTTCGTTGCCTTCGATTACTTTGCGCGGGTCGCTGTCCTTCATGGAGACGACGTAGCGCGTGAAGCCCAGGTCGTCCAGGTAGGCGCAGTGCTGGAGTGCGCTTTCGACCATGGCCGAAACTCCGGCGAGCTGGGGTGGGTCGGCGCCGTCGAACTTCTCGGCCATCGTGGGGTCGACCGAGCCACAGTTCACGCCCACTCGGAGCGCGCAATCGTGCCTGGCCGCGGTCTCAGCGATAAGCGCGACCTTGTCCCGCACGGGCTTTTGCTTTTCGTGGTGGTAGAGGTGCCCCGGGTTGTAGCGAACCTTGTTCACGTGCGGAGCCACGGTGGTCACCAGGCGGTAGTTCTCCTGGAGGTCGACGACCAGGTTCGCTTCCGGCACCCGGCCGCGAATCTCCGCGAGACACTGGACGTCCTTCGCGCTGTCGACCGCGATCCGGACCAGGCCTGCCCCGGCCTCGTGGAGCATCTTCGCCTGCGCCACGGTTGCGTCCATGTCCTGAGTGCGCGTCGCACACATCGATTGGACGACGATTGGGTTGCCGGCCCCGATCGTCACCGAACCGGCGCGGACAGGTCGAGTAGCAGCTCGCTTCATACGCCGAGTGTATCAGGGGCCGTTGCCGCGGTCGTTAAGCGAGACGACCTGCTCAGGTGACCGTGAATGAAGCGTGCATGCCCTCGTTGAAGTGGCTGACAACCTTGCCATCGAGCTCTTCGACAAGGTCGCAGATGAGTTCGTACTGGCCGGGCTGAAGCTCAACTGTGAGCGTGGCTTCTCCGCCGGTCGGGATGCCGGCGGTTCGCGCCACGGCATCCACGGTCCCGTCGGCGTTGTGGCGGAGGACGACAAGGTCGTGGACCTGCCCGGGATCGTTGCCGCCGTGCGAATGGCCCTCGGCAAGGTGGACCGCGGTGAACGTCACCTCGCCTGCGGACAGCGACGACCGCGACGGGGCCACCTTCCAGTTCGAGAGCTCGACCCGCACCTCGCGGGCGGCGAACGGAGCCGGGCTTGAGAACCAGTCCCGGTCGATTCCCGTGAAGACCACGAGCGGCAAAATGAGCACGACCGCGGCGATGCCCATCGCCCCGATGGGGGCCAGGTTCGCGCGGAGGAACGAGCTCTGCGGCGCCGCGTAGTCGTTCCCGCTCGCGAGCGCTATCGAGCGTCCCTTCGTCCGCAGGCGGAGGCTGTTCGCCATCACGCTGACCGAGCTGAATGCCATCGCCGCGCCGGCAATGATCGGATTCAACAGCCCGAGAGCCGCGACCGGGATGGTCACGACGTTGTAGCCGAAAGCCCAGACCAGGTTCTGGCGAATCGCGCCGAGCGTGGAGCGGCTCAATCCGATCGCCTCGGCAATCTTCGAAACATCGCCGTTGAGCAGCGTGATGTGGCCGGCCTCGATGGCGGCGTCCGTTCCCGTGCTCATGGCGATGCCGATGTCAGCCTGCGCGAGCGCCGGCGCATCGTTGATGCCGTCGCCGACCATTGCGACTGAGAGGCCCTCGGCCTGAAGATTCCGGACCAGCGCCAGCTTGTCTTCCGGCCGCGCTCCCGCATGGAATTCGGTGATGCCGGCGCGGGAGGCCACCGCGACTGCCGTCTGCTGGTTGTCGCCGGTCATCATGATCACCCGCAGCCCCAGCCGGCGCAGCGCGTCGACCGCCCGTGCGGCGTTGGGCTTCACGTCGTCAGCAATGCCAATGAGGCCCTCGATAGCGCCATCTACCGCCACCGCAATCACGGTCTGCCCCCGCGCCTCCATCTCCGAAGCTCGCGTGCGGAAGTCCTCCGTCAGCGGGAACCCGTACTCCTCGAAAAGCGCTCCATTCCCGGCAAGGACGAGTCTTCCGCCCACCATCGCCTGCACCCCCCGTGCGGTGATCGCCTCGAACGAATCAGCACCTGGGAGGTCGTAGCCAGCCTCCACCGCCGCATCAACGATCGCACGGCTGAGCGGGTGCTCGCTCCCCGCCTCAGCGGCGGCCGCCAGTGTCAGCAGGTTCGCCCGGTCGAGAGACCCGAGGGTCACGACTTCCGTGACCTGGGGCCGCCCCTCAGTCAGCGTTCCTGTCTTGTCGAGAACGATGGCGTTCAGCGACTTCGTTCGTTGCAGGATATCGGCGTTCCGGATCAGGATCCCGCGCTCAGCCCCCATCCCTGTGCCAACCATGATCGCGGTTGGCGTCGCAAGCCCCAAAGCGCACGGGCAGGCGACGACGAGCACCGCCACAGCTGCTACCATCCCGTCGCGCCAGTTGTCCGCCGCCAGACCCCACGCGAGGAACACCCCGGCCGCGACAAGAATCACCGCAGGGACAAACACCGCGGCAACCTGATCGACGAGCTTCTGAATCGCGGCTTTGCTGCCCTGGGCCTCTTCCACCATCCGTGCCATGCGGCTGAGCACGGTGGCTTCGCCGACGGCCATGGCCTCAACCTGCACTACCCCGTTCTGATTGATCGTGCCCCCAATAACGTGGTCGCCGGGGCGCCGCTCGACCGGGATCGACTCGCCCGTGACCATCGATTCGTCGACCGTGCTGTTGCCCTCCCGAACGATGCCGTCGACGGCCATCCGCTGACCAGGGCGGACGACGAAGATGTCGCCGGCCACGAGGCTGGAGGCCGCGACCTCCCGCTCTACACCATCACGAACGACTGTCGCATTCTTCGCGGCGAGTCCGAGCAACGCGCGGATGGCGCTCGAGGCAGCACCCTTCGAGGTCTCCTCGAAGTATTTGCCCATGGTGATGAAGACGAGCACCGCGGCGCTCACATCGAAGAACATGTGGTCTTCGTGGCGGCCAGAGACCACGACCCAGGCGCTATAGACGAACGCAACCGATGTCCCCAGGGCGACGAGCACGTCCATGTTCGGATTGAGGTGCCGGAGGCTTACGTAGCTACCTTTGTAGAAGCGCCATCCGAGGCCAACCTGCACCGGCGTCGCGAGGGCCAGCACGATCCAGCCGTGGAGCTGTGGGTCGTCGTTGATGTGCATCCCCGCGATGTCCATCGCCATGGCAAGCACGATCGTGGGGATCGCGAACAGGCTACCGGCGAGGAGCATATAGAGGGTGCGCCGTGCGTGGTCGGCGCGCTCGGCCGTCCGGTCACGCTCCGGCGCCGCCACGGCGGCGCCGTAACCGGCTTTCTCCACCGCCGCCAGGAGCGTTGCCTCCGCCACCGGTGCGCCCAGCGTGACCCGGGCGGTTTCGGCGGCGAAGTTCACGTTCGCCGTCTCGACGCCTTCTACCTTGCCGAGCGCACGCTCGACACGGCGCACGCAGGAGGCGCACGTCATTCCTGTTATGTCGAGCGTCAATGCCCGGTCCGTGCTGGCCATGGCTCGTTTTCTCCCGGTGGCGCGACTACGCCGGAGTCGCCGCGTAGCCTTCTTCTTCGATCGCTTCCAGGATCTTCTGGAGGTCGATGCCATCGCCCGTGATGCGGGCCGACTTCTTCTCCAGGCTGACTTCGGCATCGACGACGCCTTCGACATCCTTCACGGCGGTCGTCACGGCGTGGACGCAGTGGTCGCACGTCATGCCGGTGACGTTGAGTTCGATGGTTTGGGACATTGCTTGGACTTCCTTTCGCGTGGTGTCACGAGTCGGAGGGACCGTGGACTTTGTAGAGGCGGAGGAGTTCGCCGACCGCGCGGTCGGTTTCGCCACCGGTCATCTGTTCAACGACGTGCGTGCGCAGGTGGCTTTCAATGACCACTCCGTCGAGGCTGCGCAGCGCCCGCTGGATCGAGAGCGACAGGTCGAGCACATCCATGCAGTAGCGGTCATCTTCGAGCTGCTTCTCGAGCGCTTGCACCTGGCCGGCGATGATCTTCATCCGGCGCAGGGCCTGTCGTCGGGTTTCTGGGGTCATTTCCTGCTCGTAGAATAGGGTACCCCCCTATCCTAAAGCGTAGCGGTCGCCGCGGCAACAGCCGAACCCTCAGACTTTGAAGGGATCGGTCTACCGCGCCCCGATCGCTCCCACGGATTGCAGATGAGCGATCTCATCCCACGAAAAGCCGTGTTCCATCAGCACCTCTTCAGTGTGCTGTCCGAATTCCGGCGCCCCGTGGCGAATGGTGCCTGGGCTGCGTTCGAGTTGTGCCACGGGGCCGACGATCTTCCGGCGTTCGCCGGAAGGGTGGTCGTATTCCACCACGTAGTCATTGGCGAGCACCTGGGGGTCTTCCACCACCTGCGAGTAGTCCTGGACCGGTGCGCACGGAAGGCCGCTCTCGCAGAGGAAGTTCACCCAGTCCCATTGTTCGCGCTGGGCGAACATCTCATCGAAGATCCCGATCAATTCCTCGCGATGCTCGTAGTGTTCAGGGAGCTTGTTGTACCGCGGATCGTCGCGCAGGTCTGCGCGGCCGATGGCGTCACAGAACGGGCGCCACCACCGCCCGATCTGCGACATGCTCAGCGCGATGTAGCGGTCGTCCTTGCAGCGGTACACGTTCCAGAGCGGGGCCGCCTGGTGGCGTGCCCGCCGCGGCGGCACGGTCCCCGAAAACAGCGTGCCCGTGATGTTGAACGACTGGAGCATTATCTGGCCGCCGAGCAACGAGGCGTCGAGTTGCTGGCCTTCGCCCGTCCGGGCGCGGTGCCAGAGCGCGATCAGGATGCCGTACGACAGCGAAATTGCACCCACCTGATCGGCCATACCACCGAACGAGAAGATCGGCGCGAGGTCCGGCGGGCCCTGCGCCATCATCGTTCCGCCCCGCGCCTGGCCGAGGATGTCCATCGCGGGCCACCTGCGGTGGGGCCCGCGCATCCCGTACCCACTCGCCGAGGCGTAGATGATGGTCGGATTGCGTGCCTTCAGGTCGTCGTAGGCAAGCCCCAGCTTCTCCATGACGCCCTGGCGCATGTTCTGGACGAAGACGTCCGCCGACTCGGCCAGCCGCAGGAGCGTTTCGCGTCCTTCCGGGTGCTTGAGGTCGATGACGATCCCGCGCTTGTTTCGGTTGTGGCTCTGGAAGTACGCGTCGCCCGACCCCGATGCGCGCCCCGGGTCTGGTGAATCGGGCCCTTCTACCTTGACGACATCAGCGCCGAAGTCGGCGAGCATCGCGGTGGAGTAGGTGCCCTGCTGCCAGATCGTGCAGTCCAGCACCTTCAACCCGGAAAGCGGCATTCCGGTATGCGGAACGTCAGGGAACATGCTGCCCACCCTCCGTAGCGGCGCCCGCCTGCATCGAATCATCCCGACGGCGGGCAGGGGTGTCAACGAATTCGCATCGCGGCGTCAGCGTTCGCCAGGGCCAACTATACTCAAGCTAATGATACGCCGACCGATGAAGCGACCGTGAGGATCGGGGCGCACGTTTCGAGCGCTGGCGGGCACCACCTCGTCTTCGAGCGCGCGCGAAGGATTGGCGCCGAGGCGGTCCAGCTCTTCATTTCCGCGCCGCAGCAGTGGAAGACGCCGGACGTAAGCTCCGAGCAGGCGGCGACGTTCCGGACGGCCCAGGCCGCCTACCAGATGCCCGCGTTCTTCCACGGCGTCTACCTCATGAACTTCGGCAGCCCGGACGAGGCGATGCTCGCGAAGTCGGTGGCATCGCTGAAGCACTACCGGCGCGCGGCGGCCCAGATGGGCACGGTGGGGACCATCTTCCACGTCGGCAGCCACCTCGGCGCCGGCTTCGACGACGGTCTTGTGCGGCGCATCTCCGGCATGTTGCGTCAAGTGCTGGATGACGACCCCGGCAACGAAACGCTGCTCATCCTCGAAAACAATGCCGGCCAGGGGAACTGCATCGGCGGGCATTTCGGCGAACTCGGGGCAATCATTCGCGGCCTGGACGGTGATCCACGCGTGGCCGTCTGCATCGACACCTGCCACGCCTTCGCGATGGGCTACGACCTGGCAACGGAGCAAGGCTGCGAAAAGGCGATGGACGAGTTCGAGCGTGAGGTCGGCTTCGCCCGGCTGGCCGCGGTCCACGCCAACGACAGCAAGATGCCCCTGGGCACGTTCCGCGATCGTCACGCCAACATCGGCGAGGGGACGATCGGGACCGACGGCTTCCGCTGCCTCATGAGCCACCGCGCGTTCGCCGATGTGCCGTTCTTACTGGAAGTCCCCGGCTTCGATGGCAACGGGCCGGACGCAAAGAACATCCGCCGCCTGAAACAGTTGCGCAAAGAAGCGGGCGCCCCCGAACCGCCGAAGCCGCCGCGAGTGGCCCCCGCGAAGAAGGCGAAGTAGGCTCCAATACGTGCGATACCTAACTTCACCGCGAACCGGGGTCTCACGGTGCCGCTGACGGGCAAGCTCCAGGGGGAGCTTTTCAACGAATGCGCCGAGTGGATTTGGGAGCAGCTCCAGGAAGACGGCTACCAGATCGCCGGCGAGGTCATTGACCTCATCCTCGAAACCGAACGCGAACTGGCGGTCCACACGCGCTCCCTTGACGAGATCGCGACCGTGCTTGCAGAGGAGTTCCGCATTCGCGGCATCCAGACCTCGCCGTTCGAACTCGAACCGCCTCTCGTGAGGGCGGTGCTGGAGTGGGAGGACGAGTTCCTGGGCCTCGCGGCCATTCCCCGCGCCGAAAGTTGAGACTCCGGATTGACCGTTCGCGCATGCGGGGCCGACACTGGGCGCAGTCCGACTGCTGGAGGTGACCCGCAGCAACCACTAACCACCAGGAGCACGCAGAGAGCAGAATTTCAAGCGCCAGGTCCGCCCCTTTGGGCGGACGACGAGGCGGGGGCAGTATCGAAAGACTCGGCGGATGGCCCCCCGGCAGGCACAGCCGTAAGGCAGCACCCAAACCAGCTCGGGCAACCGGCTGACAATCGTGCGCCAGGTGTCAGGGAATCGCACTCCCTTCCCGCTCTCCCGCACCCACCTGCGTAATTGCTAAGCCGGCGTTCCCCGGCGACCGTGGTGTGTCCGTGTGCTCCCGCTCGCCCGCTTTCGGGCCACGAAGGGAGATTCAACCATGTGTGGAATAGTCGGTTACGCCGGCGACAACCCGGCCGTGCCCATCCTCCTCCGCGCTCTCCATGACCTGGAGTACCGCGGCTACGACTCGGCCGGCCTTGCCCTGCTTGTAAGCGATGCGGATGGTGGCGCTGGCCTGCACATCGCCAAGAAGCAGGGGAAGATAGCCAACCTGGAAGCGTCGTTGGACGGAAGACAGCCCGTCCTCGCCACGACTGGCATCGGCCATACGCGCTGGGCTACCCATGGCAAGCCCAGTGACCTGAACGCCCATCCCCACTCCAGCTGCAACGGCGAGGTCGTCGTCATCCACAACGGCATCGTCGAGAACTACGCGGCCTTGCGTGCTGAGTTGAAGGCGGCGGGCCATACGTTCGCGAGCGAGACCGACACCGAGACCATCGCGCATCTCATGGAGGACCATGTGGGCGAAGGCCTCGGGCTGCTCGATGCCCTGCGGCTGGCTGTAGCCCGGCTCGAAGGCTCCCACGCCATCGTCGCGATGAGCCCGGCCACGCCCGGGACGATGGTGGCGGCGCGGATAGGCAACGCCGGAGGCATCGTCGTGGGCTACGGGAAGGGCGAAATGGTCCTCGCGAGTGATCTCGCGGCCGTCCTCCCGGTGACGCAGGACGTCGCGTTCCTCGCGGACGGCCAACTGGCCGAAATGAGCAAAGCGGCCGCGCGCTACGTGAACGTCGACGGGACCCCGGCCACCGTTGACCGCCGCCGCGTACCGATTGACCCGGTGAGCGCGCTCAAGGGCCAGCACCAGCACTTCATGCTCAAGGAGATCATGGAACAGCCAGAGGCGCTCTCAGATACGATTCGGAGCCTGGTGACCATGGAGCCCCCGGAGGTGCACCTCGACGACCTGGGCACGGCTGCCGACCGCCTGGCGACGGTTGAGCGGGTCGTGCTTCTTGGAATGGGAACCAGCCTGCACGCCGCGATGATCGGCCGCCGCTACTTCGAGGACCTCGCCCGGCTGCCTTCGGAGGCGGACAACGCCAGCGAATTTCGCTACAGGAACCCGGTCATCGGCCCAGAAACCCTGGTCATCTCGGTCAGCCAGTCTGGCGAGACGGTCGACGTGCTGGAGGCGATGGCAGTGGCGAAGGAACGAGGCGCGCTCCAGGTCACTATTTGCAACACACAGGGCGCCCAGACAACGCGCGTGGCGGATGGGACCGTCTATACACGCGCGGGGCTCGAGCGCGGCGTTGCGAGCACAAAGTGCTTCACGGCTGCCGCCGTCGCCCTCTATGCGCTCGCGCTGCGGTTGGGAGAGGCGAGGGGAACGCTCGGTCCTTCCGCCGTGTCGCGGCTCATCTCCGAGCTGGCGCGGCTGCCCGACGCCGCAGCGCGCACTCTCGGTGCGTCGGCGCGCTATCGGACGCTGGCGGCGAGGTATGCCGACGCAGAGCACCTCCTCTTCCTCGGACGGGGACTTGCCTTTCCGGCCGCCATGGAGGGCGCGCTCAAGATGAAGGAGATCAGCTACATCCATGCCGAGGGGTACGCCGCCGGAGAGATGAAGCACGGGCCCATCGCCCTCATCGATAGCTCGTTCCCCACCATCGCCATCGCCACGAAAGGTGCTCTCCGTTCCAAGATCGTCTCCAACATCGAGCAAGTGCAGGCCCGCAACGGCGATGTGCTCGCCATCGTCACCGAGGGTGATGCGGACCTCGTTGCCCTCGCCAACGTCTCGATCGAGGTACCGGACGTTTCGGAACTCCTCGAACCAATCGTCGCGTCGTTGCCGTTGCAGTTGCTCGCGTATTACGTCGCGCTGGGCCGCGGCTGCGACGTTGACCAGCCCCGGAATCTTGCCAAGACCGTCACGGTAGAATGACGCGACGGCCGGTTGGCGCGTAATCGTTGGCCCGAACGGGGTCTTGCCGGTGCCCCGTTCGGGCTATAATCGGGCGACCGAAGCCATCGGTCTGCACCATGCGCGGTGCGTGGAGGTATAGCCACATTGGTCAGCATGACGCGGTCCGTTGTGTGGTTCGAAGAAGTCGGTCGGGATGACCTGGGGCTCGTGGGCGGCAAAGGAGCGAACCTCGGAGAGCTGACCCGGGCGGGTATCCCCGTGCCTCCCGGCTTCGTTGTGACGGCCGATACCTACTTTCACTTCATTACCCAAAACGGGCTTGAGCCGGTCATCAAGAAAGAGCTGTTCAACCTCGATGTTCACGACTCGAGGGTGCTGAACGAACGCGCCGCGCGGATTCGCCAGCGAATCATCGAAGCGCCAATGCCGGGCCACATCGCCGCGGACATCCGCGCGGCCTACGCGCGCCTCGGCGAAGGGCCTGTGGCAGTGCGCAGCTCGGCAACGGCTGAGGATCTCCCGGAGGCAAGCTTTGCCGGCCAGCAAAGCACGTTTCTGAACGTGGTCGGTGCTGACAACGTGGTGCTCGCAGTGCAGGCGTGCTGGGCCTCGCTCTTCGAAGGCAGGGCCATCTTCTACCGCGAGGAAGCGGGATACGACCACACCAAGGTCGGCCTCGCCGTCCCCGTCCAACGCATGGTCCAGTCGGAGAAGTCGGGCGTCATGTTCACGGTAGAACCGGTGACCTCCGACGCGACGAAGATCACCATCGAAGCCGTCTACGGGCTTGGCGAGGGCATCGTCTCGGGCGAGATCTCGCCCGACCTTTACATGGTGAACAAGGAGTCGCTCCAGATCGTCTCGAAGACGGTCGTGAAACAGGAGCGGATGATCGCGCAGGCGGCTGGTTCCGATGGCGCCCACGAAGGCGCCAACGCCTGGATCGAGGTCGCTCAGAGCTTGCAGGATGCGCAAAAGCTAACTGACGACCAGATCCGGGAACTCGCTCGCATCGGCCGGTCCGTTGAGGAACACTACGGCTCGCACCAGGACATCGAGTGGGCGTACGAGGGTGGGAAGTTCTACCTCACCCAGGCGCGGCCCGTGACCACCATGCGCCAGCAGCACGACACCGACGATGGTTCCGAGGAGACGGCCCCGGTGCTCCTGAGCGGACAACCCGCGAGCCCCGGCGTTGGCGTCGGGGGGGTGCGAGTGGTGCTGGACCCCCAGGATATCGACATCGTCCGGCCGGGCGAAGTGCTCGTGGCCGAAATGACGACGCCGGACTTCGTGCCCGCGATGAAGCGGGCGTCGGCAATCATCACCGAGCGGGGTGGCCGCACCTGTCATGCGGCAATCGTCAGCCGCGAACTGGGCATCCCATGCGTCGTCGGCGCAGGCCATGCAACCACGCAGCTGGCCGTTGGCCGCCAGGTCACCGTGGACGGATCGGCAGGGCTCGTCTACGACGGTCGGGCCGAGTCGCGCATCGCCTGGGCGGAGCGCCAGAAAGCGCGGTACGCCAACTCCGCCACGCTGAAAACCACCACCAGGCTTTATGTGAACCTCGCGGAGCCTGAGCTCGCCGAGCGAGTCGCGCAACGCCACGTGGACGGCGTCGGCTTGCTTCGAGCCGAGTTCATTGTGGCCCAGATCGGCACGCACCCCCGCACGTTCATCGAAGAGGGGCGGGCATCGGAGTACACCGAACAGTTGGCGGCGGGAATCAGCGAATTCTGCAGGGCGTTCGCACCGCGACCGGTTGTCTACCGGCTCACCGACTTCAAGACGAATGAGTACGCCAACCTCCGCGGCGGAGCGAAGTACGAGGCCAACGAAGAGAACCCGATGATCGGCTACCGCGGCGCCAGCCGCTACATCAAAGAGCCGGACATCTTCCGCCTGGAAGTCGACGCCATAAAGCAGGTGCGGCTCGAGTACCAGAACCTGTATGTGATGGTCCCGTTCGTCCGCACTCCGGCTGAGCTGCGCGGGGTAAAGCAACTGTTGGCCGAACAGTCGCTGATCCGGGGGGACGACTTCAAGCTCTGGATGATGGTCGAGGTCCCCTCGAACGTCATCATCCTCGACAAATTCATCGATGTCGGGATCGACGGCATCTCCATCGGCTCGAACGACCTGACGCAGCTCGTGCTCGGTATCGACCGGGACAGTGACGCGCTCGCCGATACGTTCGATGAGCGCGACGAAGCGGTGATGGCGGCGATTCAGACCGTCGTGAGCACGGCGAGGCGCCGCGGGATCACGGTCGGCATCTGCGGCCAGGCCCCTAGCGTCTACCCGGAGATCACCGAGAAGCTCGTCGAATGGGGCATCACCAGCGTGAGCGTCAGCCCCGACATGATCGACCACACTCGCGAGATCATCGCCAATGCCGAGGCGAAGCTGGGCCGCTCACCGAAGTAGGCCGGTCTCTCTGTTCAGAGTCGGGTTTCCGGCACGGGCGGCGGTCCGTGCAAGGTGTCACGGTTCGGCGGCAGGCAGCTCGGCTTTGTGCGCTGCGTCACGCGCCGTGGGAGGCCCGCCTACAATTGGCCGCGATGGACCTGAACGTCGTGCGGAGGAGGCTCGAAGCGCGCGAGCGCTTGCTCTCGCCGTACGCCGCCCGCAGCGAACACAGCCAGCGCCGCCTCCCGGAGGAACCCTCGCCCCTGCGCACCGCCTATCAACGCGACCGGGATCGCATCCTCCACACCAAGTCATTCCGCCGGCTGAAGCACAAGACCCAGGTCTTCATCTCGCCTTCGCTCGATCACTACGTCACACGCCTCACGCACACGCTGGAGGTGGCTCAGGTGGCACGGACGATCGCCCGCGCCCTCAACCTCAACGAAGACCTGGCGGAAGCTGCCGCACTCGGGCACGACATCGGGCACGGGCCGTTCGGTCACGCGGGCGAAGAGGCACTCGCGGAGTGCCTCCCGGAAGGCTTTCGCCATAACTACCAGTCCGTGCGCGTCCTCGATCGGCTTGAGCACTCCCGCCAGGGCCTGAACCTCACGCTCGAAGTGCTCGACGCGATCGAGAAGTCGAGCAAGGCACGCGAGGACATCTTCGCGGAAGGCTGGGGCGTGCCATCCACGCTGGAAGGCGAGGTGGTGAAAACGGCCGACGCAATCGCTTATGTGAACCACGACATCCTCGACGCTATTCGGGCGGGCCTGCTCACGGAGGAAGACCTCCCTGACGTTGCCCGCCGTGAGCTCGGAGCCACGCACAGCCAGCGCCTCAACACGCTTATCAGCGACGCTGTGGAGGCGAGCTGGGACGTGACCGGCGCCGGGCCGAGGACCGCGATCCGGTTCAGTTCGCGCGTCCACGCGGCCGCGAACGAACTGCGCGAGTTCATGTTTCGCCGCGTCTACCTGTACGACGCCACCCGCCAGGACGCGGAGCGGGGCAAACGGGTCGTGGTCTTCCTCTTTCGCCATTTCGTGGAACACCCGGATGGCATCTCGGCCGACTTTTCGCTGGCAGAGGATCCCGTGGAGCGGCGGGCAGCGGATTTCGTCAGCGGCATGACCGATCGGTTCGCAATCCGGGTCGCGCGGGACCTGGGTTGCGTTGATGCAAGCGGCTGGACTATGTAAAGCAGCCTGTATGCCGGCGGGGCCGCCAGCGTTCAGGTTTGTTGCCGCTAGGTACGAGCGAACAGATACTCGTTGAAGGCCATGAGTGATCGCTACGGATCGTATCCCCCAGACGACGAGCCGATCATCGGCGCCACCTACACCCCTCCCTCCCCGCCGCCGCCCTCCCAGGAGCCGGAATACATCGGCGCCGACCCGTACGCCCAGGACGCGGATGGGGATGAATGGGACGAGGGCAACGACAGCGAGTATCCGGAAGAAGACGGCTACTACGACGATGAGTACTACGACGGCGCCCCGGCGCGCCAGCCGATGTTCTACGTCTTCCTTGGGCTCGCGGCAGTGGTGGGCGGCATCATTATCTTCCTGCTGTTCTCCATGGTGCGTGGGAACGACGACACCACGCCGGGCTCCCCCGGACCGGTCAAGTTCAACGTCCTTATCGACTCCCCGGGCAAAGCCGAACGTATTGAGATCGGCCGCCAACAAAATGTGACCGCGCGCGCTACCTCCACGGAGCCGCTAGTCAAGTTCGAACTCCTGGTCGGAGGTAAGGTCGTCGATTCCGTCCCGATCACCGAAACGCCTGCCGACAACACGTACACGGCGACAATGAAGACCTCGTTCTCCGCCCGCGGCGAATACGAGCTGTTCGTGCGCGTGACGTCTTCATCGAACGCCACCAGGGATTCGGACAAGATCAAGGTCGTCGCAATCGAGCCGGTCGGTGACAAGCCGCAGGTCATCCAGGGCAAAGTCGTGGCCGACGTCAATCTCCGCATTGGTCCAGGCGATGAGTACCAGCAGGTGGGGACCCTCAAGGCTGGTCAGGCGGTCACCATCGCCGGCCGAAACAAAACCAACGATTGGCTGCTGGTCCAGGTGGACGCGACCACCCAGCGGTGGATCAAGCGCTCTGCCGTCGACCTCCAGGACGCCATCGAACTCGTACCCATCCGTGACGTGACCCCCACGCCGGCGCCGCAGTCGACAAGCACGCCGGTGCCTTCGCCATCCCCCTCGCCGTCGGCGAGCGTCAGCCCGTCTCCGCCCGCCAACGCCCCGGACTTCGTCCCGCTCAGCGCGGTGTTGATGTCCGGGGGCGCAAAGCTGCGCGTCACCGTCTCGAACAACAGCGGCAACGCCTACAACGGCGCCCTGGTCGTCGGTGTCGGCGGTGGCGACGTGCCTGCGAGCGAGGTCGTGGTCGACGCCAAAATGCCCGGCGGCGGCTCTGCCACGTTCGACTTCGACGTCACCCCGCCGATCACCACCTCAGGGAAGAAGGTCAACGTCACAGTCGACCCAAAGAACGCCGTGAAGGAATCGCGCGAGGATAACAACAGCGTCACGTTCTCGCTCCTTCCGCCCGTTGAAGAGCCGAACCTTTCGGTGAGTGCCACAATCGCGGGCACCGGACTCAACGTCACCGTCTCGAACAGCGGGGGCGCGATCGCTGCGCCGGCCGCCACGATCGAGGTGAAGCTGAACGACCAGACGACGACGCAGGGCACAAGCCTCAACATCAACAAAGGCGAGAAAGCCGTGATCACCGGCGTCCCGCGGCCCACCGGCGGAGGAACGGCGACGATCAGTGTCATCGTCAACGGTACGGTTCTGGCTACGGGGCAGGTGCTTCTACCAGCACAGTAAGTGGCGCAGGACAATAACCTGCGCGGCTACCTTCAGATCTCCGCGGCGCACGCCGTTCGCGACGGCTCCTGACGCTTTGCACCCGTACGATGCGCCCGTGGATGCCGTCGAAGAGGTGAAACGGAAGCTCGACCTGGTCGAGTACATCGGGCGGACCACGAAGCTCCAGAAGGCCGGCCGCAGCTTCCGGGGCTTGTGCCCGTTCCACATCGAGAAGACCCCCTCCTTCCACGTCTTTCCCGACCGCGCCAGCTGGCGCTGCTTCGGAAGCTGCGGCGAGGGCGGCGACCTCTTTTCCTTCGTCCAGAAACGAGACAACGTCGACTTTCGGGCGGCGCTGCGTTCCCTCGCGCAGGAAGCCGGGGTGCAGCTCTCGGCGGAATCGGCGCAGCGCCGCGGTCAGCACGAGCGGCTCGCCGCGGTCGTCTCGGCGGCGGTCGATTACTACCAGAAACAACTGAACGGACCCGGCGGTGAAGACGCGCTTCGTTATCTTCGCGAAGCCCGTGGGCTCTCACTCGAGACCATCGCCGAGTTTCGGCTGGGCTGGGCGCCGGATGAATGGCGGGGGCTGCGTGACTACCTGCGCAGCCGCGGCTACGAGGAGACGGAGATGCTCGCCGCCGGACTGCTCGTGGAGCCCGAGGGGGGCCGCGAGCCATACGACCGCTTCCGCGGCCGAGTCATCGTCCCTATCGCCGATGAGCGCGGCGAGTTCATCGGCATGGGCGGCCGGGGACTGCACGGCGAAGAACCCAAGTACCTGAACTCGCCCCAGTCCGAACTCTTCGACAAGGGCCGCACCTTGTTCGCACTCGACCACGCCGCCGCCGCCATCCGGGCCTCCGGGACGGCTGTTGTCGTCGAGGGCTATATGGACGTCCTGGGGCCCTGGCAGGCGGGGTTTCGGAATGTAGTCGCAACCATGGGCACTTCGCTCACAGAGACCCACGCGGCGCTGATTCGGCGGTTCGCGCGGCGCGTGGTCCTCGCCATGGACCCCGATGCCGCCGGCCTGGCGGCCGCCGAACGCGCGGGCGGTCTGTTCATCGCCCTGGATTCCCCCGACCGAATGGCCCAATCGGCCCGTTCGGCGGAGGCCATCGCCGGCGGCCATGACATCGAGTTACGCGTCGCGCCGCTGCCATCCGGTAAAGATCCGGACGAGATCGCCCGGGACGAACCGGCCATCTGGGAACACGCAATTGCCAATGCCCCGACCTACGCCGACTTTCTGCTCCGCCGGCTCATGGGTCCGCAAGCTCCTGATTCTCCCTCTGAGGCGCGGCGCATCGTGGACCGGCTGAAACCGGTGCTCCTCGCAGTACGCGACCCTGTGGAACGTGCCGTCTATGTGCAACGAATCGCCCGTCACCTTGGCGTGAACGAAGAAGCGGTCCTGGAACGCGTCCGCACGGGAGGCTTTGCGCGGCCGCGCCCGCTCAGCGATGGCGGCGCCCAGCGGCTCACCCCCGAGGAAACGCTGCTCGCAATGCTCCTGCGCTTCGGGCACCTTCGGCGTAACCTGCGCACCTACCCGGAAGGGCTGTTCGTATCGTCTATCGACCGGGAGGTCTTCCACCGCTGGCTGCGCGAGGAGGACTTCCACCTTGCCCCGGCGGATGACCCGATCGCGCAGCGGGCGCTCGCACTGGCCGCGCATCGGTTGCCACCGCTCTCGCACGAAGAAGCATGGATCGCGGTCCAGGCGAAGCTGCGCGACGTCCTGCGCGACCGCATCATCCTCCACCAGGCAGCGCGGACGGAGGAGATTGCGGAGGCTGAACGGACGCTCGGGGCAAACCAGATTGCCGAGCTTTCGAACGACGTGTGGCGCGGCGCAGTGCCTTCGGACGAGAGCCGCGAACTGGCGGAGATGCTGATCGAGGATCTCCAGCTCGGGTTGAGCATCCACCGTCGCGAAGTCCCAGGCGAAGCGTAAAACAGACTCGCATAAAGTTTTTACAATTCAGATTCGAATCTGGGTGGGGCCGAAACGTCGTTCACTCGCTTGACACCCTTCGTCCACCGTTGGTATTACATACCGGCCGGTCGGCAAAACGGACGGCAAAAAGCGGGAGGTGCCTATGACTAGGCTCCGGACGCTCCTGGTCCTTGGCGCATTGGCGGCGGTGGCTGTTGTCTCGGCGGCAGCTCCGATGCTCACGATCACCTGGGACTAAACGGGAGCAATCTCAAAACAGAGAGGCGGGCAGCAATGCCCGCCTCTCTGTTTGGGCCCAACGCTGCGTGGCCGCGTCAGCCTAGCGCCGCGGTCCGGGCAGCCCCGGAAATGCGCCGGTAGAGAATTTCGGCATCGATGAGCCGGGCCACCATGTCGGCTTGTTCCAGCGCCTGGCCGGGCGGCAGGCCCCGGTCCACCCCGGCCCTGCCGAGTGCCGCATGCCGGCGTTGGCGGAAAGCGTCTAGCCGGTCGCGTACCGCCTCCTCGGAGGCAGCCACCTGCCAGACCTCCGCCATGAGCGCGCAATGTTCGTCATCACCCGCGAGCCCGAAGTACGCGGCGGCCGCTTGCGCCGGGTTGGCGCCTCGCCCTACGGCGGCGGAAACCCGTTGAACTCGAAACTCGGATTGATCCAGCAGGCCTTCCGCCACGGCCAGGTAGAGATCGAGTTTGGTTGGGAAATGCGCGTACACGGCGCCCTTCGAAAGCTGCGCCGCGGCAGCGATCGAATCGAGCGATCCACCGTCGTATCCCCTTGTCGCGAAGGCAGCGCTCGCGGCACGGAGCAGCGCGGAGCGAGTTCTAGCTCGCCGCTCTTCCTGGCGCATCGCTGTCCTTCCTCCAGGCAGGAAGGTACAGCGGGCGCGTGGCTGCGCCCGGGTCCTCATCCCGCCACCGTGGGAACGCTGCTTCGAAGGCCTCGACAACCATTGGATCGAACTGCGTTCCGGCGCAGCGTAGTATCTCAGCGAGCGCGGCATCTGGCGACTGGCCTTGCCGGTAGGGCCGATCGGAGATAATCGCGTCGTACGTGTCGCAGATTGCGAAGATGCGTGCGCCGAGCGGAATGTTCTCCCCCTTCAGCCGTCGTGGGTAGCCGTCGCCGTCCCAGCGCTCGTGGTGGGCCAAAACGATCTTCGCGGCTGGCCGGAGATAGGGGACCTGCGCGAGGATGCGGTAGCCGAGCGCCGAATGCCGGCGCATGAACTCCCACTCCTCCTCCGTGAGCTTGGCGGGCTTGAGCAGAATCGCATCGGGCACGCCAATCTTGCCTACGTCGTGCATCAGTGCCCCTCGGTAGATAGTGGCGAGCTCTTCCTCGGTGTACACGCCGACCATGCGCGCGATATCGAGTGAATGCGTCGCAACCCGAACCGAGTGACCACGGGTCTCCTGGTCTCGGACATCCAACGCCGTAACCAGCGACTCGAGCGTGCCCGTGTACGCGCTGGCGAGTTCGTCCGACATGTCGCGGATTTCGACGAGCGCGTGCTGGAGTTGCTCGTTGGAGCGCTCGAGCCGCAACACGTTGTCACGTGTCCTGTCGACGAATTGGGCCATGGAGTAACGGCTAAGGAGCAGCGGGAGAGCCATCACGAGAATGGCGGCAACGCCGACGAGGGTGTACGTGACAGCCAGCCCGCCGGCCACCAAACCAAGGACCGCGTAATGGGGCAAGAGCCATGCGAAATTCTCCCGGTAGCAGGTCCAGGCGGGGCGCTTCGAGGTCAGGCTGATGATCACCGAGACGAATCCGGCATCCACGGCAAAGAGGATGACCGCGGCGCCGAGGCCGCCGAGCAAGGGCAGCGCGGCCGAATCGAGGCCATCGACGGCGCCAACCTGCAACGCGAACAGCCCCCCGAGAAACGCGGAGAGCGAAGCGTGGCCGAAGTTGAACGCGAGCTTCCGCGGAGACTGAGAGCGGCCGAAATAGCCGCTAAGGACGATCGCGGTCGCTGCCAGCACGGCGCCCGCCGGCCCGTACACGAGCGCCGCCAGGACGGTTCCCACGAAGCTGATGGAGACGCGCGAGTCGAAATAGAGCTTGACCGCGAGCCGTTCACTCAACGCGGTCACCGCCACGATGCAGAACAGCCCAAACACGTCCTGGGGGACGCGGACAAAGAAGGCGACGGTGAAGGCAACGGCGCCACACGCGAACGCGGACGCGATGAACCAGTTCTCTGCGACCCGGCGCGGCTTGTCGGCCTTCATCTCATCTTTCTTATCGGCCGCTCAGTCGGAGATTGACAGCCGCAACCGGCCCTCAACCTCCCGCTTGGATTCGCGACTAACGCCCGTGAGCCTTCTTGATGGGACTAAGTGACAGTGACCTGACCTGACGGCGACAGCGAGTTGCCCTTCCACTCAGATTCCACGGCTGGTTGCCAGGGAGGGAACAGTGGGGGCGGTAGCGGGTGCGTGGCAAGCTGCGGTGACAAACGTGACAGTTGGGTGGACGCCCACGTGCGTAGCGGCGACCACTTCCGGGCTGCGTTGAGTAGACTGGCGAGCATGGCCGCTCCGTTGCAAGGGATCCGGGTCCTCGATTTCACCCGCTATCAACAGGGGCCGTTCGCGACCGTCGTGCTGGCTGACCTCGGCGCCGAGGTGATCAAGGTCGAGGAGCCATCTGGTGGCGATTTCGGTCGCCGGATGTGGCGCGAGCCCGATGGGTTCTCCGCCTTCTGGGAGGCGCTGGATCGCGGCAAGAAGTCTGTCTGCATCGACCTGCGTAAGGCAGAGGGCCGCGAACTGGCGCTGCTCCTGGGAGAACGGTCCGACGTGGTCGTCGAGAACTTCCGGCCGGGGACGATGGACGGCTGGGGACTGGGCTACGACGAGTTTCGAAAGCGCAACCCCCTGGTCGTATACGCACAGGCCACGGGATGGGGCACGAAGGGCCCGATGGCTCGGTTTCCTTCGTTCGACCAAATAGCGCAGGCGTATTCCGGGTTTGCCCAGCATTCGGGCGGTGGGCCCGGCCACCGGCCGGAGGTGCCGTTCCCTGGCGTGGCCGATCAATCCGGCGCCATGAACCTGGCGCTCGGGATCATGACGGCGCTCTTCGTGCGCGAGCGCGCGGGAATCGGCCAGAAGGTTGAGGTCTCGCTCCTCGGTACCCAGATGGCGTTGCAGGCCACGGAGATACTGCACTACCTCCATTTTGGCGAGGAGCACCAGCGCGAGTTCCGGGCGGGCGCGACTGTCGGACACTTCGAGTGTGCGGATGGGCGGTGGGTCATGATCGTTGGAATCGATCAGAAGTTCTGGCCGCGGATCGTGAAGGCCCTCGGGCTCGAATACCTCATCGACGATCCGCTCTATACACGCGGCTATGGGCGCCACGTCGACCGCGAAACGCTCTGGGCGTTGATGGAAACGCAATTCAAGTCCGCGAGTTCGGACGTGATGCTCGAACGCCTCCGTCGCGAGGACGTGCCGGCTTCGATCGTCCAGGACTACGCGGAACTGGCGGAGCAGGAACAGCCCTGGGCCAACGGCTACTTCGTGGAGCAGGACCACCCGCGGTTTGGGAAGCAACGGGTAGTCGGCCTCCACATCCAATTGAGCGAAACGCCGGGGACCGTGGGCTCGCCGGCGCCCGAGCTGGGCGAACACACGGCGGCGGTGCTCACGCAAGCGGGCGTGAGCGCCGCTGAGCTAATTCAGCTCGAAGCGAGCGGCGTCATCGGCAGCCCGCGGGCGGCCCCTGCCTGAGGCTCAGGGGTTGAAATCGCCGTTCGCCGGACCGCGAGCGCCGGCGAACGCGAAGCCCAGCATCGCCAGCGCCGTCTTCAGCGCCATGGCCTCGCCGGGGCTACCGGAGCTGCCGACCACGCGCGCCGCCGACTCATGCAACACACCGAGCGCCGCCGGAATGTCGAGGTCGGTGTCCATCGTTGCGCTGAACGCCGCCGCGACCGGATGACCGGTGGCGGGACCTCCGTCCGCCGTTGCCGCCGCCTTCTTCAGGACCCCGTACTGGCGGGAGAGCGCCGCCAGGTCGCCATCGACGTAGTTCGCGTCGGCCCGGTAGTGCTGGCTGAGGAGGTAGAGCCGCAACTGGTCTGGCTCGAACTTGGCCATCAGGTTCCGCGCCAGCACCAGGTTGCCGAGCGATTTGCTCATCTTCACCCCGTCCAACTGGAGCATCCCGTTGTGCATCCACCAGCCGCAGAATGGCTCGATGCCCGTGGCACATTCCGCCTGCGCGATCTCGTTTTCGTGGTGCGGGAAGACAAGGTCCCGCCCTCCGCCGTGAATGTCGATTTGGTCGCCTACGTGTGCCCGCGACATGGCAGTGCACTCGATGCTCCAGCCAGGGCGTCCCGGCCCCCAGGGGCTGTCCCAGCTCGGGTCGCCCGGGTCGACCTGCTGCCAGAGCAGGAAGTCGAGCGGCCCGCGCTTCTTCCACTCGCGCTTGGACTCCGGATTTTCGCGCTTCGCCAGCTCGGCCGCCGTGACGCCGTTGAGGCGGCCGTACCGGGGGAACGCCTCGGCTTCGAAGAAGACATCGCCATCGACGACATAGCCGCAGCCGCGCTCGATGATCTTCGCCGTCGTCTCGATGATCTCCGGGATATGGTCGGTTGCGCGCGGATAGGCCGTCGGCCGGAGTACGTTCAGGCGGTCAAGGTCCGCGCGGAAAATGGCGTCGTTCTCATCGCGGATCTCCCCGATCGGCCGCCCACCCTGGCGTTTTGAGACCATGATCATGTCGTCGTCGATGTCCGTTATGTTCTGGACGTAGTTCACCTCATTCCCCAGTGACGAGAGGTAGCGGCGCAGCGTGTCGAACTGCACGTAGGAAAAGGCGTGGCCGAGGTGTGTCACGTCGTACGGCGTCACACCGCACACGTACATCCCGACGCGTCCCGGGACGAGGGGCTTGAACTCGCGGGTTTCTCGACCCAGCGTCGAATAGAGGCGAAGCGGCAAACAGGGACTCCGACCAGGATTTGGGTAAGCGTAGCAGGAAGAAACCGAGGTGGCAGGTACGCCGCTCGCTCAGGAAAGCGCGCCGCCGGCCACCAGTTCGGCGAACTCATCATCAGACACGCCGAGGAGCGCTGTCACAACGTCATACGTATCAGCCCCCGGATGGTGGACGGCTTCCGCGGCATCGGGCCGGCGGCCGTTGAACCGCGCCGGGAACCGGTCGTAGCCGTATTCGGCGACGCCGTCCCCCGAATGCGTCGCGAAGAACCGGCGTGCGGAGAGCTGTTCGTCGCGCTCTCCCAGGTCAGCGCCATCCTGAACCGCGCCCGCTGCGATCTCCGCAGCCTGGCAGCGCCGCATCGCGTCGTACCGGTCGAGCGTGCTGGTCCATGCCTCGATCGACGCGTCGAGTGCATCCTGGTTTGCGAGGCGTCGCTCGTGGGTCACGAACCGGGGGTCCGAGGCGTGGGCGGGTTCGCCCATGATTGTGCAGAGGGCGCGCCACTGCGTATCGCCTCGTACAGCTATCGCCACCCAGCGATCCTGTCCCGCGCACCTGTAGATGCCGTGCGGCGCCCACGCGCCGAACGGATGCCGGTTTCCGGTTGGTTCGGGATTTGTGCCGTTCGCCACGTAGTCGAGGAT
>JBGOVF010000370.1:0-3483 GCA_041477975.1 Tepidiformaceae bacterium | reverse complement strand
GTGAGGGTGGCCTGGGGCCAGCCCGCGACGAACACGTGGTCGGTGCGGACCGTGGCGGGCGGCTGGTAGCCGACGACCGCATCGCGACAGCACGTGAACCCCGTGGAACCCGAGGCGATGTCCGTGAATCCAGCGTCCGTGAACTCCTTGTAGGTAGTGGTGGCCGGGTCATCGCTGAGGTCGCCCATGATCAGGGCTGGCCCCTTGCCGCGGGTAGCGGTGACGAAGGAAACGAGCGAGGCAGACTGCGACGTCCGCACCTTCTCGCCGCCGCCGGTGAGGTGTGTGAGGTAGACATCGATGTCGCCCACGGACGTTGGGCCCCTCAGCCGCACCCAGAGCCCGGCGCGACCCTCGAGCTCGGACGTGCGCGGGTTCAGCCAGGTCTGCTTCGATTCGAGGATCGGGAAGCGGCTGAGCAGAAGCTCGCCTTCCCTGAAGCCGATCTGCTCCGCCAGGCGGTCGTTCTGCTCCCTGGTCTGGCCGGGGATCCAGGGGTTGGCCCAGACATAGTAGGCCTCCATCTTCAGCTCTTTCGCGAGCCTGTCCTTCGCGCTGCCGTGGGCGGTGGTATCCGTCACTTCGCTCAGGCCAATGATGTCCGGCTTGAGTTCCTTCAGTTGCTGTATCAACAGGTCGAGGCGCGCGTCGTAGGTATCGCTGGCCTGCGTGTTGGTCGAGTCCAGCGAGAGCGGGCTCATGATGTTGACGAATGCGACCTTGATCTCGGTCGGCTCGGGGACGGCGTCGCCTGTGGGTTGGGTAGAGGGCGGCGTGCGCGTGGGGAGGGCGGTGGGCACGGCAGGGGTGTAGTCGACGGCGTCGTCGCCGCCGCAGCCCGGCAGGCCGAAGAGCGCGAAGCCCGCGATCAGCCAGAGGCCGGCGGCGAGCGGCCAGTGCACTTTCCTCATTGACAGGCCGCCGTCGCGGCTGCTTCACTGGGAGCCACAGGCGATGACGGAGACGAGTACCGTTTGCCTGCCCTTCCAGCGAGCCCCGGATGGTGTGAGGGGGCATGGGCAGCAGGCGCGAAGATCCCTCCCGAGCCCTCCGAGGAAAGAGGACTGAGGACTGAGGACTGAGGGGTTTCCCCCGGCCCACATCCCGGACTTCGAGTAATTCGGAGCGGATGCCCACCGTTAGCAGGGGCAGGGGCGTGATGGCGCCTCGTGAGTGTCCTTCCCCGGAAGGAAAACAGGGTGGTACCGCGGGCAGCAACGCTCGTCCCTGGTTGGGGGACGGGCGTTTCTTTTTGGGCGCCGGTTTCGCAAGCAATCGCCATTCGAATAAGGGTACGACAGCGCAACCCACCCGGTTGCACTTTCTCACCACGGATGAGGGCTTGTTTCTTATGTTTAGACCAGTCGATGCGAAAGTCAGCTTCCCGCGGCTCGAAGAGGGCATCCTCGATTTCTGGCGGAAGAACGCGATCTTCCACCGGAGCATCGAAGAGCGTCCGGAAGACAAGCTCTTCATCTTCTACGAAGGGCCGCCAACGGCGAACGCCCGGCCCGGGATTCACCACGTGTTGGCGCGCGTATTCAAGGACCTGATCCCGCGTTACAAGACCATGCGCGGCTACCGCGTGCCGCGAAAAGGCGGCTGGGATACGCACGGGCTGCCCGTGGAGCTGGAGATCGAGCGCGAACTGGGGCTCAAGTCCAAGCCCGAGATCGAGGAGTACGGGATCGCCGCGTTCAACGCGAAATGTAAGGAGAGCGTCAGCCGCTACGTCGAAGAATGGACTCGGCTCAGCGAGCGGATCGGGTTCTGGGCGGATATGGAGAACCCGTACGTCACCTGGCACAACGACTACATCGAGACGTGCTGGTGGCTCTTCAAGCAGCTCTGGGACCACGGGATGGTCTACCAGGAGTACCGCGTCGCCCCGTACTGTGCCCGCTGCGGGACGACGCTCAGCGACCACGAGGTCTCGCAGGGGTACGAGGACGATACGCCGGACCCGAGCGTGTTTGTGAAGTTTCGAGTGCCGAGTTCCGAATTCCGAGACAAGACGGGTGTGGATCTGCCGGGGCACGATCTTGTGAGTCTCGTGGCGTGGACGACGACGCCGTGGACGTTGCCGGGGAACACGGCCCTCGCCATCAAAGAGGACGCGGCATACGGCGTGTACGAGCACGACGGCGAGTGCCTCGTGCTGGCGGAGGCGCTCGCGGAGAAGGTGTTGGGCGAACGGGCTTCGCACATCGGGACGGTGGAGGGCGGGCGACTGGTCGGGCTGGCGTACGAGCCGCTCTACCGGCCCGAGGGACTCGGCACGGACGCGATGCGGTTCGACCACGAGGGGCGGCTGCGCCAGCTCGAGGCGTCGAGTGACGGGCTCCGGCGGGTGATCGCGGCCGACTACGTTTCGCTGGACGATGGGTCGGGGATCGTGCACACGGCGCCGGCTTTCGGCGGCGAGGACTTCGAGCAGGGGAAGCTCTTCCGCTTGCTTTTCGTTCAGCCGATCGACCTGCGCGGCCAGATGGCGGAGGGGCTGCCGGGAGCGGGCAAGTTCGCCAAGGACGCCGACCGCGATGTGATCCGGGACCTCGAAGAGCGCGGCCTGATGTTGAAGAGCGGGACGATCAAGCACACCTACCCGTTCTGCTGGCGCTGTCACACGCCGCTGCTCTACTACGCGAAGCCAAGCTGGTACATCCGCACGACAAAGCAGAAGGAATCGCTGCTGGAAGGGAACCAGCGCATCCACTGGTATCCGGAGCACATCCAGGCGGGCCGCTTCGGCAACTGGCTCGAGAACAACATCGACTGGGCGTTCAGCCGCGAACGGTACTGGGGCACGCCGCTGCCGTTCTGGAAGTGCGAAGCCTGCGGCGCGGCGATGTGCATCGGTTCGAAAGCGGAACTGGTGGAGCAGGTAGTAGACCGGACGAAGGCGGAGGCGCTGGACGACTTCCACCGGCCGTTTATCGACGACATTTTGCTGCGCTGCGAGAAGTGCGGTGAGAACGCGAAGCGCGTGCCGGAGGTGGCCGACGCGTGGTTCGACAGCGGCGCCATGCCGTACGCCCAGTGGCACTACCCGTTCGAAAACGAAGACGCTTTCCTCAAGCACTTCCCGGCGGACTACATCTGCGAGGCGATCGACCAGACGCGCGGCTGGTTCTACACGCTGCACGCCGAGGCGACGCTGCTGAAGGCCAGCGAAGCCGTCCCCGAAAGCATCAGCTACAAGAACGTGATCTGCCTCGGGCACATCCTCGATGAGCACGGGAACAAGATGTCCAAGAGCCGCGGCAACACGGTTGAGCCGTGGGCCGTGCTCGATGCGCATGGCGCCGACGCGACGCGCTGGTACATGTACTCGGCGAGCCCGGCCGGTTCATCGCGGCGGTTCAGCAGCGGGCTGGTGGAAGAGGGACTGCGGCGGTTCCTCTTGACGCTCTGGAACACGTACTCGTTCTTCGTCAGCTACGCCAACATCGACCAGGTGGACCCGCGGACGGCGCCGAAATC
>JBGOVF010000029.1:0-11379 GCA_041477975.1 Tepidiformaceae bacterium | reverse complement strand
GCCTCGCCGGAGCGCTGCACCAGGTAGTCCACCCAGCGCCCGTAGTAGCCGCCGACGATTCCGAGTAGCGACCCACTCCCGGCGCCGATGAAGATCGCTGCGCTGGAGATCTCAAGCGAAATCCTCGCCCCGGCGATGACGCGGCTGAACACGTCCTGGCCCAGCGAGTTCGTCCCAAACAAATGCGCGGAGGAAGGGCCAGTACTCGGCCGGCCAGCGCCAATCTCCCGTGGGTCGAACGGCGCCAGGGCGCCACCGAACACGCCGAGGATCACGAACAGCGTCAGCACGACCAGCCCGAACACGCCCGTCGGATGCTGGCGCGCGATTCGTCCCATACGGCGCGGGAAGCCGGGACGCGCAGTGGATTGCGCGAAGTCGTAGCTTCGAAGGGCCCTGTTTACAGCCATCAGGTGTACTTCACGCGCGGGTCGATGAAGGCGTAGGAGAGGTCGATCAGCAGGTTCATCGTGCACACGATGATTGCCGTGTAGAAGACGAGGAACTGGATCACGGGAAAGTCGAACGTGGTGGCCGAGGCGAAGAAGAACTGGCCAAGCCCGTTCAGGCTGAAGATCCGCTCGAGGATGAGCGAGCCAAAGAATAAGGCCGTGACCTGCGCGCCGAGCAGCGTGACAAGCGGAATGAGTGCGTTCCGCATCCCGTGCTGGACTACGACGGCACTCCCGGCGAGTCCCTTCGCCCTCGCCGTGCGCATGTAGTCCTGCCGGAAGACCTCCAGCAACGTCGACCGTGTGAGGCGCATCATTCCCGAAGCCCCGCCGATGCCCAGCACCAGCGTCGGCGGCACGTAGAGTTTCAGATTCCGCACCGGGTCATCGAATATCGAGACGTGCCCACCCACCGGCGGCGAGTAGTTCCACCAGATCGATGGCAGCACGATCAGCAAGATGAGCAGGAAGAACTCCGGGATCGACTGACCGAAGACCGCGAATACCCTCAGCATGTAATCGGTGATGGTGTTCTGCTTCACGGCCGTGATGACCCCGAAGCTCACTCCGAAGAAGGTACTGAACGAGAGGGAGAGCAACAGGATCTCGACGTTCACCGGCAAGCGTGACTTGATTTCCGGCCAGACCGGCTGGCGGCTGCGGAACGTCTCGCCGAGGTCGCCGCGAGCCATGGCGCCCACCCAGTTCACGAACTGGCGCGGGACGGAATCCGCCACGCCGAGGTCCACCCGGATCTGGCGCTCCTGCTCGACCGTGGTGTTCTGGTTCATGTACTGGATCGCCGGGTCGCGCGAGAAGGGCGCTCGTAACGTGAAGAACGTCAGGAGCGAGACGGACACCACGATCAGCGGCAGATAGGCGAGCCGCCGGAGCGCATATCGTCGCATCTTCGGGGTCAGCCCTTATCGATATACAGCTTGCCGTTGAAGAGGCCATAGCTCCCGCGCCCGGTGACCGCGCCCTTCACGTAATTCCAGGCCGCCGTGCTCGAAATCGGCAAGACGGTCGGGATGAATGGCGAGCCGTTATCCCAGGCTTTGCGCTGGACATCCTGTACCGCGAGGTTGCGGGCCTTGTCATCCAGGATCCCCTTCTGTTTCGTGACCAGTCCGTCCATCTCGTCGTTGACGAAGGCGGCCCAGTTCGGCCGGCCGCCAATGGTCTTGGTGAGGCTGCCGATGTAGCTGCTGGGATCGTCGTAGGCGATGGTCGGGTACGAAATGAACCCGTCGTAGTCGGAGCCGTAAAGGGACTGGCCCAGCCACTTGCCGAAGTCTTCGGCCACGAGCTTGATCTTGATCCCCAGGTTCTTGAGGAGCTGGGCCTGGACGATCTGGGCGAAGCTCGTCGGCAGGTCGCCCGGCACGTAGAACTTGAGCTGGTATTCCTTGCTCGTATCGAAGGCCGCTGCACTGAGCAGTTGCTTGGCGGCCGCGACATCGGACTTGGCCCAGGTGTCGTCAATCTCCTTCTGGGTCAGGGCCTGGCTGACAAAGGCCGGCGGGACGATGCCCGTCGTCTTACCTTCGCCCTGGAACATCAGGTTGATCATCTCCTTGCGGTCGAGGGCGAGGCTGATCGCCTGGCGCACGCGCGGGTCCTTGAAGTTCCCATCGGCGCGCGTTTGCAGGGTCCAGAACGAGCGGCTGTCCTCCTGCGTGACGGTGATATTGTCCTTGCCAACCTTGCTGACGGTGTCCTCGCGCTCGGACTTGTTGTTGAAGGCGACGCCATCGATCTGCTTCGCGGCGAAGGCGGCGAGGGCCGCGGCCTGCTCCTGGATGAGGACGAGTTCGAATCCGGCCAGGAGAGGTTCGCCCTTGACCCGCCACTTGTCGAAGCGCTTGTACTTGATGTTGGCGCCGTTTTGCTGGCTCGCGAATTCGAAGCGGCCACTGCCGACAAGGTCTTTATCCATGAAGGAGACGTCTTTCAGCACCTCCTCCGGAATGATCGAGCTGGCGATCGGGCTGCCGGCGTTGGTCGAGCTGAACGTCCACGCATCGACCGCTTTGAGCGTGAAGTTGAGGGTCTTGTCGTCGGTCGCCTCCACCTTATCGAGGATCTGCGTCCACCACGACGAGTTGGAGATGGATACCTGCTTGGCTGCCGTCTCGAAACTTGCCTTGACGTCGGTCGCTTTGATGATGCGGCCGCTGGCGGGCGGCTTGTTGTGGAAGAACGCTTCCTGGATCTTCACCGTGAAGTGCTGCGGGTCCTGCTGTTCGATGCTGCTCGCGAGGAAGTTCTCGCGAATGCCCGTATCGAGGGGCGTGTACCAGAGGTGGTCGAACATGTAGAAGCCATGAGTAAGGCCGCTATCCAGACCCTTGTAGGGGTTCAGGCTCGCCCAGATCGCCCCCTGGCGAGCGTGGTAAACGCCGCCCGTCTGGATGTTCTGGCTCGCCGGGGTGGCCGTTGGCGCCGTGGCCGTGCCCGGTTTTACGCCAACATAGGTCGGCGTGGGCTTCTCCCCCGCGCTACCGCCGCTGTCGTCATCGCCGCAGCCGGCTAACGCCAGGGCGCCGACGCCAAGAGCGGCGGTACCCGACCCTGCGAGCATCCGCCGCCGTGCGATTTTCCGCGTCCAGTAGTGATCCAAAGCCATCGCGTTTCCCCCCGCTTCCAAAGGCGTCCAAAAGGTGACTGCGTGTATACGCCCGGCGCTTCGCTGGCGTCAATACCAGCTATCGAAAGGAACGGGCCTTTCGAATGGTCGTACGTTTGCCGCGTCTCGGCCGGTTTGCTAGTGTTCGCAGCGTCCTTTCACGCAACGGATACACCTTCAGAATCGTGGGGTAACACCATGCCCAGGCGTCTAGCCGTCACCGTCGGATTCGGGGGGACTCCCGAACAGAACAAGCAGGTGATTGACCGCATCAAGATTGCCGAGGAGGTCGGCGTGGAGGCCGTCTTCACGGCGGAGACCTGGGGCCGCGATCAGTTCTCGCTCCTCACCCAGATCGCGATGGGCACCTCGAAGATCAAGCTCGGGACGGGCATCGCGCCGGTGTTCGGGCGCTCGCCGGCGGTGCTTGCGATGACCGCGGCAACCCTGGACGAGCTCTCCGGAGGGCGCGTGGTGCTCGGCCTCGGCACCTCCGGCGCGCGTGTCATCGAGCACTGGCACGGGGAGAAGTTCGCGAAGCCGATCCAGCGCACGAGGGAGTACGTCGAGATCATCAACATGATCTTGAGCGGCGAGAAGGTCTTCTACGAAGGTGAAATCTTCAAGCTCCAGCGCGGCTTCCGGCTCCTGTTCGAGCCACCGCGCAAGCACATCCCGATCTACATCGCCTCCATCTCCCCGAAGAGCATGGCGTCGCTCGGCGGCGTTGCCGATGGCTGGATGCCAATCTACTGGCCGAAGTCGAAGTTCAAGGACGGCAAGGCAGCAGTTTCGAAGGCCGCCGTCGCCGCGGGCCGTCCCGCCGATGCGGTCGAGTGTGTCGCTTCGCTCACGGTCGTCATCAATCCGGACCTGGAAAAAGCGAAGGTGCAGGCTGCGGGCGGGATTTCGTGGTACGTGACGAACATGGGCGACTTCTACCACGAGATGCTGACGCGCAACGGGTTCGGCGAAGAAGTGGCGGCGATGCGCAAGGCTGGCGAAGAACACCGGCCGCCACCGTTCGGCACCAACCCCGAGATCATGGCGGCGATGGGTGACAGGATGCTCGAAGAGACGGCGATCTACGGCGACCTGGAGACCGTGGCCGCCGGGATTGAGGAGCGGCGTCAGCTCGGCGTGGATCTGCCCAGCATCAGCATGCCGCAGGGCCCGCTGGACCAGATCGAGAAGGTGCTTGGCACCCTGGTCAGCTAGCCCGGCCTCAGGCTAGTGAGCTGCCGCGGCTATGGCGTCGTCCTCGCGCGCCGCGGCGTGCGCCTTCGGCCGCATGGTACCGGCGGCGTCGCGGTCGCGTATGAGCATCGCTGCCACCACGCCGACCAGCGTTAACAGGCCCGCCACTACGAACGTATCGTGGTAGGCAAGCAGGGTGCTGTGCTGGATCGCCTCCGGCAGGCCACGGAGATGGGCAGCCGGCACGCCGCCGCGGTGGCTGATTCGACTCGTAAGCACCGTGGCCGCGATCGCGACGCCGAAGCTCTGCCCGAGCATCCGGCTGACGCTGTAGATCGAGCTCGCGCGGCCGGTGTCCTTCGGGGAGATCGTGGCGAACGTCGCCGCCTGCAACGGCACCAGCATCAGACCGAAGCCACAACCGCGGACGAGCATGATGGCACGGATGGTCCATTGGCTGGTCTCGAGGTCGACTCTCACGAAAGTAAACGATGTGAGGCTCGCGATGATGAGGCCCGTCGCGATCATTCGCTTCGGGCCAATGACCCGATAGACGCGACTCGCCGGTTGGGCGATGAACATGACGCCGATGGCCATCGGGAACGTGGTCAAGCCTGATTCGAAGGCGCTCAGCCCGCGTTCGCGCTGGAGCAGGAACGGCAGCACGAAGAGTGAGCCGGAGAATCCCGTCATGGCCACGAACTGAGCCGTGCTGCACGCTCTGAACAGGCGATCCTTGAAGAGCCGGACGTCGATCATCGGGTCCGTTACTCGCAGCTCCGCCATCCAGAAGGCGATTAGCAGCGCCACGCCGGCCAACCCGAAGAGGATGACGCGCGAGTCATCGAAGCCGCGCGATCCGGCTTCTGCGAGCGCGTAGAGCGTTGCCGCCATGCCAGAGGCAGCAAGCGTGAATCCATAGGGGTCGAACTTTCCGGGCTGCGCTTCCTTGTGCTCCTTCACGAAGCGGGCTGTGATAATCAGCCCGGCGATGCCCACCGGTATGTTCACAAGGAAGATCCACTGCCACGAGACGTATTGCACCAGGAACCCGCCCAGCACCGGGCCGCTCGCCGGCGCGACCGTCGTCGGTACCACCATCAGCGCGGCGGCTTTCGAGCGTTCGGCCGGTGGGAAAGCCCGGAACAGCATCGTGGTGCCAACCGGGGTGAGCATGCCGCCGCCTACACCCTGGAGGACGCGGAAGGCGATCAACGATTGGACGTTCCAGGCGAGCGCGCAGGAGGTGGAGGCGATCGTGAAGACCGTCAGCGCGAAGAGGAACGTGCGCTTCGTCCCGAACTTATCGCCGGCCCAGCCACTCACCGGGATGAACACAGCGAGGCTGAGCAAATAGCCCGTGACCACCCACTCGATGGTCGTCGTGCCCGTGTTGAAGTCTTTTGCGAGCGTGGGGACGGCGACATTGACGATGGTCCCGTCCAGCAGATCCATGAACAGTCCAACCGTCGCAACGATGGCGACGATGTACTTGTAGTCGACTTTCATTGGGACACTGTAGCCGGTTGCTTGATGAAACTGCTACCGCCAGAAGCCGGAGACGGCGCCGCGACGGGTGAGTTCAGCACGAAGATCGAGCATGGCGGTGTAGGTGGGGATCAGGAAGATGTCGTCGCCCTCGCTTGATTGGGCGAGGACGGAATCGAGCAGCGCGGCCGGTGAGTGCGTCACGGCTTCGCCGGGTGGCCAGCCCGCATACTTGAGCCGCAGGGCTATGTCCTCCGCGCGATCCCCGGCCGCCCAGCAAACGTCCACGCGGCCACGCAACAGCTCGAAGTCCACATCCCAGATCCAGCTCACATCCTGGCCGTCGGCGAAGCGATCGTTGAGCAGGACGGCGATTCGTGCGCCCGGCGGGACGACCGCCTCCAGCAAACGCAGCACCTGGTTCGCGCCGGCCGGGTTCTTGGCGAGCAAGATCCGCAGCTTCCGCCCTTCAAGCGCGACGATTTCCTGCCGCCCGAACGCCGCCCGAACGCCGCTGAGGCCGGCCACTATCGCGCTGGCGGGGAGCGACAGCACTCTCGCCAGTGCGATGGCGGCGAGCGCGTTGTAGACGTTGTAGAGGCCTGTCAGCGGCATCCGGACATAGCCCAGACCCGGGACGGCGAAAGCCGCGTCGTCCAACGTCAGGTGAATGTCCGCCGCCGCCGTCTGGGGCGCGGCGCGGGCTCGCCCGCAAGCGTCGCAGCGCCAGATTCCGATGTGGGCAAAGTAGCGGCGCTCGTACTCGTAGCTGCCTCCACATGCGCACCAGCGCGCATCAAACGCCCCGCGAAAGTCCGTGGCGAACGCGGGGTCATCGACGCCAAACCAGTGCACGGGGCCCGGCCAATCGACAGCAAGTTCAGCGACGGAGGGGTCGTCGGCGTTGAGCACGAGCATCGCATCACGAGGGCTCGAATCGAGCGCCCGGCGCCAGAACGCGGCCACTGTATCCACCTCGCCATAGCGGTCGAGCTGGTCCCGGAAGAGGTTGGTGAACGCGAGCGCCGTGGGCGCCAGGGCAGCGGCAGCGAGCGGGAGCGTCGCCTCGTCGGTTTCGAACAACCCGAGCATCCCCGCCGCTTTCGGCAAGCGGCCCGACAGGCTCGCGGCGGCCAGCAGCGTGCTGCCGATGCCGCGCATCAGGTTGCTCCCCTCGCGGTTGTGGATGAACGGCACGTCCGAGGCCTGGAGCATCGCGGCGACGATCCGGCTCGTGGTCGTCTTACCGTTGGTACCGGTAACCAGCACCAGGCCGCGGCCCAATTGGCGCCCAAGTTCGGCAACGAGCCGGGGGTCCAGGCGCTCGGCGACGAGACCCGGCACCGCCGTGCCGCCGCCGCGGCCCAGCCCGCGAGTTACGATTGCCGCGGCCTTTCCCGCAGTCACAGCCGCAGCCAGTCTCGGGTTCATTGAGAAAGAGTAGCCGAGCCCGCGCTTTCGGAGCGGCTGCGGCACGTTCACAAGCCAACGGGGCCGTGTATCGTCTTCGCAACCCGGCGCGTTGCCCGCGACGAAAGGAGGCCTTCGCTGATGTCCCAGCCCGTTACAGCACTCTATCAACTGACACCAGAGATGCCGCGACAAGAGGTCGTGAAGGCTCTCGCCGCAATGCCCGGCCGCGTCGCCGCTGCTCTCCGCGGACTCAGTGCCGAATCACCGTCGACGCCGCCAGCCGCGGGCGCGTGGTCCGCGTTCCAGGTGCTCTGCCACATGCGGGACGCGGCAATCGTCTACAGCGGACGCTTTCGCTGGATGGTGTTCGACCACAATCCTGTCCTCCCGAATTACGACGAGGACAACTGGGTCGCCGGATCGGTGGACACAGTGGATGACCTCGATGCCATCCTCGCGGAGCTACGCGCGTCGCGCACGGACCTCGTCCGCATCCTCGAGCGAATCCCGGATGTCGCCTGGCGGCGGACAGGGCGTCACGAAGTCCTCGGAGTCGTCACGCTCGAGCCATACGTCCGGCACCAGCTGGCGCACGAGGAGATCCACCTTGCCCAGCTCGAATCAGCTCTGCGAGGCTAGAAACTCAGGCGCGGGCCGGAAGCAGGTTCGCCTGCCGCAACACCGAAAGGATGCGATCGCGGGCAATCACGCCGATGACCCGCCCCTCTTCCACCACCGGCATGTGCAGCAGGTTCTCGGTCTCCATCTCCAGGAGGACATCGGAAGCGAGGCGCTGACGGGGGGTCGCGCGCAGACGGGCGCTCGGGACCATGGCCTGGGCGGCGGTCGTCGAATCCCAGTTCGCCTCCGGCACGGCCATGATCTGGTGGGCACTGAGGATTCCGGCCAGGCGCCCGGCCTCCTCGACGAAGTAACAGACACGCGGGTTCAATTCGAGCACGCCCCGCGCGGCGGAAGCCACGGTCCGTTCGCCGTCGATGACGGGCGGGTCGGCGTTCATCAGGTCTCCGGCGTTGAAGCGTTGGAGTTCCTGGACGAGCCGGTTCTGGAGAAGGCTCTGGCGGGCGGCGTTTTCCAGGAAGAGCGCGATGAAGATGAGCCACGCGCCGCTGCCCCAATCACGCGCGATGAGGACGTTCACGCCCATCACGCCGAGGACGCCGAGCGCAATCATGCTCCAGGCGAAGCCGCGCCCGGTCCAGGCGGCGATGCTGGTGGCCCGGTTGTAGTTCTTCGTGATCAACCAGAGGAGCGAGCGAAAGACGCGGCCGCCATCCATCGGGAAAGCGGGCAAGAGGTTGAACACACCCAGCACCACGTTCATGAGCGCCAGCCAGAGCAGGACGTAATCGACCGGGCGCGAATGCTGCGCGCCGATAGCGAACCACGCGCCAAGGAAGAGCGCGCCAAGCACGAGGCTCGTCAGCGGGCCGACGACGGCCATGAAGAGCTCGTTCAGGGGCTTTGCGGCTTCGCGCGTAATCTGCGCGACGCCGCCGAAGAGGAACAGCGTGATGCTGCGCACCGGGATCTTGTGGCGCCGCGCGACGACGCTATGCGCGAGTTCGTGCAGGACGATGGAGCCAAAGAAGAGCGCGGCGCTTACCGCGGCCATGGCGTAGTGCGTCGGCCGGCCGGCGTCCCTCAGCGCTTCCGGGTAAAACTGCGTTGCGAGAAGCCACGTCGTGAACCCGAACATCAGGAACCAGCTCGGGTTGACTAGGATCGGGATGCCGAGGAGCGAGCCCAGGCGGATGTTACGCATCGGTAATTCCACTCTACACGGCACGCGGCGCGAAGAGCGGAAAGACACGCGTTAGCGGCTCAGACTCCGTCTTTCCTACCGGGCGGCGGCGCATCGTCCCCTTCCACCACAGCCTCCCAGCAGAGGTAAAAGAAGAAGAGGCCGACTAGGACAGGGGCGAGGAACGCCGGGTGGTGGCTTTCGTAGAGACCCCAGAGCCCCCCAAGCACGAGAAAGCAGAGGGCGAAGACGTAAACGAGAAAGGCCCCCCAACTGAAGCCCATTGGAATCATAGTCGCGCTCCTTGAGCGAATCCTATCGGTCGTGCGCCTGTCCCGAACAGGGGCCAACGCGTTAGAAAACCGCATGAATCGCCGCCGTTGCGGCTCGGCGGCGGCGACAATCGAAGAGGCGGTAGAATAAGGCAGTGGATGGATTTACCGTTAGCGAGGTCTCCGGCCTGCGTTCGCCGGTCGTGATCATGGCGTTCACCGGATGGAGCGACACCGGCACTGTCACTATCGATACCGCCCGGCGGCTTGTCGATGCCTACAACGCCGAGCGCTTCCTTGAAGTGGACCCGGAGGACTACTACGTGTTCACGGATACGCGGCCCACGGTTCGGATCGATGCGAGCGGGCTGCGCGAGCTGCGCTGGCCCGTGAACGAAGCGTTTGCCGCCCGCCTGCGCGACTCCGCGCACGACATGATCATCGTTTCCGGCGCGGAGCCGAACTTGCGCTGGCGGACGTTCTCAGAGCGCCTCTCCGACGTTATCGCCGGCTTCCAGCCGTCGATCGTCTGCACGCTGGTGGCGCGGGGGGCAGCGACGCCGCACACGCGGCCCATCCCTGTGACCGGCAGCTCCGCCGACCCCGGGCTCGCCGCGAAATACGGGCTCGGCCGCTCGATGTACCAGGGCGCCACGGGCATTCTCGGCGTGATTCACGATGCGCTGCGGCGGCGCGGCACGCCCCTTATCAGTCTCGCTGCCGGCGTGCCGCACTATCTCAATGTGGAAGAAAACCCCGCTGCAACGATGGCGCTGCTCCAGGCATTGGAGCCGATCATCGGCCTGCGCCCGCCGATCGGCGACCTCGAAGCCGAAGGCGCCCGTTTCATCGAGCGCGTGGAAGAAGCATCGCGCGGCGACGAACAGATCGGGGCCTACGTCCACACCCTTGAGGAGCACTACGGCGAGCCCGAAGATGAGGCCGAAGAAGAGGGCGCCGGCCTGCCTTCGGCCGATGATATCCTTCGCGATGTCGAAGACTTCCTGCGGGGCGGAAACGAGAACTAGAGGGGGTGCCGCGATGGCCCTGGGTGCATTGGTCTGGAAACTGGCTTCGCCCTATGACGCCTACGTCTCGCATGTCGTCCGGCTGAACCACGCGATCGATCGCGTCCGCTTCTTCAGCGAACGGGCGCTCGGCTACGAAGCGGGCCTTCAGAGTTCCGTGCGGCTGGTGCCAGGGCAGGTCGATCCGGCGGAGCGCGCAAAGCGCTTCCGGGATCAGTTGGGCGCCGCCGCGGCGCACATGTCGGACGAGGAGTTCGAAGATTTCGTGGCGCACCTTGGCGGCGGCGGGACGGCCAATGTGGAGGCGGACCGGGCGCAGGCAGTCTCCAGGCTCTCCACCACTACGCGCGGCCTTGAAGAGTACTTCGCGATTGCGGGGAAAGAGCTGTCGCTGCTCGAACAGCGCGGGTACAGGCCGGCGCGGCCCGATATCTCGCGCCAGCTGCGCGAGAATCACCTCCCGGCGACCAGCGTCGGGGACTACCGCCGCCTTCTCCACGAGCTCGGCAACCGCGTCGGCCAGAAGACCGGCAAGGCCTGAGTCCTACCTGTGCCCGAGGATTCGCGGCTCGTCTACTCGACCGACGGTGGGCCGGTGCGGGCCCCGCTCACGCCCCACAACCGCAAGCTGCCCCTCGGCACCACGCCGGCGTCACCGTCCCGCGGCGGCCCGCCCGACGACGGCGTGGTGCGCGTCCAGCGGGATAGCAAGGGGCGTGGCGGCAAGACGGCCACCACGGTGACCGGGCTCCCCGGCGACGAGGCGGACCTCGATGGGCTCCTCAAGCAGCTCAAGCAGTACTGCGGCGCCGGCGGTTCGCGAGAGGGCCGCACGCTCGTGCTCCAGGGCGACCAGCGCACGCGGCTGATGGAACGGCTGACGACGCTCGGGTTCAAGCCGAAGCTCGCCGGTGGCTGAGCGGGACCCTACCCGCTTTCGCCGATCTCCCACACGCGCAGCCGCTGGATGGCGAGAACGACAACGATCGCTGACGTGGCGGCAACGAGCGCGAACGCCTCCGCCGGGTCGAGCAGCGGGTTGAAGATGTTCTTCGGCGCGGTTACGAATGCGTCGGCGACCCCGAGGCTGTACTGGCGGATGCTGACGACGCGGACGCCGCTGAACAGCCTGGTG
>JBGOVF010000051.1:0-9767 GCA_041477975.1 Tepidiformaceae bacterium | reverse complement strand
GCGTTATCGACGACTTTTTTGGCGGCCTCGACGGCGTTGTGCTTCGCGGCAACCAGCTTCGATGGCCAGTTCCCGCCGTGGTCGACCCCGTTGCTCCAGTCGTCGGCGACACGCTCCACCTGGGGTGACGCTCCTTCTATGGCGAGCACCATCTCGGCGATAAGGTGCTGGATCTCGGGGTGGTAGGCCATCGTCCGGGAGACGGCGAGCGAAGTGCGCTTTTTGGCGCTTGCGACGGCGAGGTCCAGGGCGCGCTGGGCGAGGCCGAGGTAGATGCTCGCGAAGGTGGGTTCGGCCCAGGCGAAGACGCCCAGCACGAAGAGGTCGGCGCTGCCGGCCGGGAGGACGCGGGCGATGTATTTATCGGGGATGAAGGCGCCATCGAGGATGGTGTCGTCACTGCGGGTGGCGCGCATGCCGAGCGTGTCCCAGGTTTCCTTGATGGTGTAGCCCTTGGTATCGCGGGGCATGAAGGCGTGAACGATCTGCGGCCCGCCTTCGGCGTTCGCGTCCATGGCATGGAGGCCAAGGCGCGTCCAAACGGGCGTGAGGCTGCCGAACATCTTGTGGCCGGTGAACTTGTAGCCGCCGTCGGCGCGCTGTGCCTGGGAGGTGGAGAGAAAGAGGGGGAGGTCGTTGCCGGCTTCGCCGTGGCCGGCGGCGAATACTTCGCCCGCGGCCGCTTCGCGCAACACCCACTCAAGGGAGCTATCGCCCATGCGGCGCATGTCGGCGGCGAGGCCGGTCCAGTAGAGGTGCATGTTCGTTGCAAGGGCGGTGGCTGGCGCGTAGTAGGCCAGGCGGCGTTGCTCGCGGCAGACATCGGCGAGTGAGTAGCCCTGGCCACCCAGGTCCTTGGGAATTGCAATCTTGAGGTATCCGGCCGCACGCAGCGCTTCGAAGTCTTCGCTGAAGAAACGGTTCTCGCGGTCGTACGTCGCGGCGCGGGCGTGGAATTGCTCGAGGGTTGCGTCGCTCACGGTGCCGGGGCTGGTCATAACTGCGGTCATGCATTGGTCTCCTTGGTCGGGATGGGGGAAGTTGTACATCCGGCAGTGCTCAAGAGTCAAGCAGCGCACGTTGTTTAACGTTGTTTTGCACTGCAAGAGGGAGTGTGAGATAGTTCATCCGGATGAGGGACGCTGACGACATCAATGCTGCGGGCGCGCCCGGCGCCAGGCCCGGCGCGCGCGGCGAAGCGGCGGACGAGTTGCCGTTCTTCGGCCGGGACGACCAGTTCCTGCGCAGCCTGCAACTCGAAGCAGCGGCCGAAGCCGACCGTCTTCGACTCAAGTTCAGCGTGGACTTCTGGTTCTACATCTTTCTGCGGCGTCTCTCACGCTTCGGCTATTTCACCTTCGGGCCCATCACGATCGACGTCCGGCTGATCGGGGACATCGTCCTGCGCACCGCCGAGCACATTGACCCGTATGAGCGCCGGTACGAGGACGACTTCGTGAGATTCTCCGTGCTGGTAGTCGACGAGCTAAAACGCAGCGGCCAGGCGCGGATCGATGAGCTGCACTTCCTGCTGGCGTTCATGCGGGTAGAGGAAGGGCTGACGGCGCGCGTATTCGGCGAACTCGGGGTGACGCACGACCAGGTGGAGCAGTTCGCCCGCACGGGCGGCCGCGGGAACGCGCCGGTCACGCAGGGCGAGCGCCTGTATTCGCCTGAGGAAGCCGCCGAATACCTCGGGGTGCACGTCCAGACTGTGAGGGGGTGGATCCGGTCCGGCCGCTTGAGGGCGAGCCGCCTGGCGGGCCAGCGCGCGCTCCGGATCGCGGCTTCGGACCTGCAGTCCGTGCTCGAACCGGTGGAGCCAGGAGATGCGTCTTAACACGACGCGAATAGCCGGGTAGCAGCGTTATGATTGGGGGCTACACCCGGAGGTCTCCGAGATGCCGATGTACGCCATCCGCCGCCACCTTGGCCCCATCAGCCGCGAAGAGCTGGATGCCGCCGCCTTCCGCGCAACCATTTGCGCAGCCGAGTATGACGGTCTTCGCTGGGAGCGCTCCTTCTGGAACCCTGCGCGGGAAGAGATCGTCTGCTACTACGTGGCGCGCAGCCCCGAACAGATTCAGCAGCACTCGCGGCAGTCGAACATTCCTTGCGATGACGTGGTAGAGGTGACCGAGGTGCTCCCGGAGGTCTACTCCTCCGCGACGCCCGCGGCTCGCTAACCGGCCCCGGAGCGTCCAACGCGGCTGGTGCCCTGGCCCCGCGCCGGAGTTTCGTAGCGTTGGCCCGGCGACCGTGGACGGCCGGTGTTCGCCGCGGGGCCGTCGAACGGGCGCTTCCCGTTCCCGCGCACCTGCTGGATGCGCTCTCTCTACCCAGTTGCCACCTATCCCGCCGTTGGTGACCGTCGAATTCTGAATTACAGACACGCGCACGGGCGCCGATTGCCCGTCCCGTGTGAGGGGCCGGGTGGTTCTGCGAAATAGCCCGGCCGATGGAGGGACAATGCGGTTCAAGTTGCCCGGTGTTTCCGCCCTGGCGAACCTCGGTATCGCCAACAAACTGGCACTCGTCGTGGCCGTGCTCACCATTCCGATCGGCGCCCTGCTCTACGGCCAGTACCAGGACCGCCAGGCCGCGACGAGCTTCGCGAACTCGGAATCCGACGGCCTCGACTACGTCGCGTCGATCATGCCGTTCCTCAAAGAGGTGCAGCTCCACAGTGTCCTCGCCCAGCGAGTTCTCAGCGGCGACGCGATTTCGCGAGCGCGGCTGGACCAATCGGGCGCCGCCGCCGATGGCTACCTGAAAGTCATCAACGACATGGAAGCGAAGCACGGAGAGGCCTTCGGAACCGCCGGCCTTGTTAAGGTGCTGAATGAGCAGTGGCCGAAGGTTCGGGAAACGCCAGACGGCCAGGCTGTGGAAGCGAGCGCGGTGCAACACACGCAGCTCATCGAAGACGGGGTGTTGCCGCTGGTTTCGAAGGTGGCCTCCGAATCGAAGCTTTTGGTTGACCCGAATCCGGCGACGCGCAATGTAATCGTGGCGCTGACGCAGGACATGCCGCAGATGACGCAAGCACTCTCCCAGGCGCGCGCCACGGGCACGGTCGCCATGTTGCAGCGCAAGGGGCAGCCCGCCACCGACAAGCAGAAGTTCGCGGTTGCGGCCAACATCAACACAGCCCAGATCTTCGGGGACGAGATGGCCAGCGACCTGGAAGCGGCGATGGCGGCGAACCCGCGCTTCGAAACGCAGTTGCGCAGCCTGGTCGGCCGGTCCTCGATCTCCCGTGCGCTGTTCGCGAACACCGCTGAGGACGACGTCCTGAATGCGCCGACACTCCTCGGCACGACTGCCGATGCCTACATCGCACAGGCGGGGAGCGCGGTCGACCTCTCGAACCAGCTATTGACAGCGGCTACCCAGACGCTCCACGACGAGTTCGATGCGCGCAGCGCCGCGGCCACCGCCGACTTCTACCGCTCGTTCGCGGCCGCCCTCGGCGGCGTTGTCTTTGCTCTCGCCCTGGCGGTGTTCATTGCGAGCACCATCACCCGGCCCATTCGCCACCTGGCGGAAGTTGCCGACCGCATGAGCCTGGGCGACCTGGATGTCGAAATCGATGTGCAGGCGACGAACGAAGTGGGGCAGTTGGCGGAGTCGCTGCGGCGGATGCAGGCGAGCCTGCGTTCGGCGATCGAGCGGCTGCGGCAGCGTCGCGCCGCCGCCTGAAAACGAACGAAAGAGGGGGAGCCATCTCGTGGATGCCATCAACGATCGCCAGCGCGGGCCCGAGGTGAGCAAGGAAATTGCACGCCGGCTGGGCTTCGCGCTCGCGAAAATCGAAGGCGTCCGCGGGGTGCTCGTGTCGTCTCGGGATGGCGCCGTCCTGGATGCGAACGGCCATATCGACCCGGCTCGCGATGCGGCGTTGACCAGCTTCCTCGGATCGCGCGCCGAAGCGCTCTCGATTGATAGTGACCTGAGGGGCATGGGACGGATGCTGGCCGGCAGCAAGCTGGAGAGCATCACGCTCTCCGGGCCATCCGGCGATTCCATTCTCCTGCCAGCGGGGAGCGCATATCTCTTCGTTCCGCTCATGCCCGGGCGCCCGGCGGCCTCCATCGGCCCCGTCGCCGCGAGTACCGCGAGGCGTTACCTCTGACCGGCAGCCGTCATTCCGACGAGGAGTTGAAAGACATGTTGTTTCCAAAGGACCGGACCATCTACGCGAACCTGAACACATCGTTCACAGCGTTCGATGCGCTCCTCGCCGACCTTGCCTTCAAGCGAACGACCGGCCACGTCGATGTCACGTTCCCGGGCTACCAGGGTGCGCTTCTTCTCAGCAACGGCGAGATAGTCCAGGCCGTGGAGATGGTTGATGGGGAGAAAGTGACAGGTCCCGGAGCAGCCCACCACATCATCGCCCGGGCAGCGGAGAAGAATGGATCGATTACCGTGTTCGCGCTGGCCCCGGAGATCGTGGCGCTGATCCAGCGCGTGATCGATGCACGGCCGCTCTATCGCGACCTGACGAGCGCGTTCACCAGCCTGGAACGGCTGATCGCGAAGCTGCGCGGCGACGGTCTGACCGGCTACGTGGAAGTGTCGGTGGGCGAAGGCCAGGGGATGGGAATCATCTTCCTTTCCGCTGGCGACCCGGTGGAGTGCGTCTTCCAGGGCTCGGGCGAAGCCATCACCGGCAACCAGGCGCTGGAGACCATCATCCAATCCGTCACCAATGTCGGCGGCTCGTTCAACGTGTTCGTGGAAGCGGGAGCGCCCGCGGCCGCTGCGACGGCGCCGGCTTCCGCCCCGCACGACACTGCCTTCCGCGACGAACTCATCTCCTTCTGGGAAGACGTCCTTTCGCGCACGGAAAAGCTCGCCGACGGTCTTTCGAAGACCGGCCGGTTCCTGATGGCGTTCAAGGAGGTGCTCGTTTCCCGGGCGGCCACCTATCCGTTCCTCGATCCGTTCGCCGCGGACTTCCAATACGCCAACGGGCATATCACGTTCGAAGGGCCACTGCCCGATGATCTGAGCAAGGCGCTCGGGGATTGCCTGAGCGATACCGTTGCCAAGCTCGCGTTCCAGCTCAAGCGCGCCGATTTCGAATCACGCGTCCGCCGCCAACTGGCCGGCGTGAGCGAAGCCCATGCAGCCGTGATCGATCGGCTCGGCCCTGGCGACGACGTCCAGGAGTGGGTGGCCTGAAAGGGACGTCATGGAAAGAGGACTCGCGCAGTTGGGTGCCACTCCGCACGTCGGCGGGGCGTTCGTCTGCGACAACAAGGGCGAAGTGATCGTCAGTTCCGATCCCGCAGTCCTGGCCACCGTGACCATGAGCACGATTGGCCGCGAGGTGGGCCGGGCGTTCATCGCCCTGGAGGCGGCCGGCCGCGCCGCGATTCGCATGGAGCTGGTCTACGACACCTGGCGGCTGTTCGCTCACGATATTTCCGATGCCGTCGTCTTCGTCGTCTGCCAACCGGCCGCGGACATGGCGATGGTGAGGATGACAGTCGATGTTGTAGTAGCGGGCTGGCGCAAGGACGGCGACGCCCAGAAACGCCTGGCCCGGCACAAAGCGGTCCGCCGCGAACTGGTGAACAGGTCCGAGTTGGACAACGGGGCGTGGCTAACGTGGTCAATGCTCGAGTCCCGCGGTTAAGCGCGCTCGATAATGTGGGGAAGTCAGATGGTTGAAGGACTTACGGGGAGCCTCGCGCAACTTTCACTTGCAGACATTCTGAAGATGCTGGCTGCCGGATCGCAGACCGGGCGGATCGAGCTTTCGTCCGGTTTGGACCGTGGCGAGCTCTATCTCGAAAACGGCAACGTCGTGCATGCCGACGCTTCGGGCGTCTTCGGCGAGCGCGCCTTCACCCGGCTCCTGAGCTGGCCGAACGGCGCGTTCCGCTTCGAAGCACACATTCCAGCGCCAGAGACTACGATCGACAAACCTCTCGATCGCCTGTTCGCCGAATCGGCACGCCATGCCAGCGAACGCGAGGCGATCCGCAAGGTCATCCCCTCGATGAGTGCTGTGCCGAAGCTGGCGAAGCAGAGCCCGGCCCCGACCGTGACGATTGAGGCGCACGAGTGGCAGATCATCGCGCTGGTTGACGGACAGGCAAGCATCACCGAGATTGCCGATGTCCTTGGGCGCGAGGAATTCGAGATTCTGAAGCAGCTCTATCGCCTGAAGACGACGGGCCTGATCGAACTCACGTTTGCGCAGCCGGTCGCCGCGCCGCAGCGGGTCGTCGCCGGAGCGCAGTTCTTCGCGTTCCTCACGACGGCGGTGGCCGCCGCAATGGGCCCGCTCGCAGAGATCGTGATCGACGACGCGCTCGATGCGCTCGGGCTCACCCGCGCGACAATGCCCCGCGATGCAACGGCGGCCCTCGCCGAGCGGATCAGCGCCGACATCCGGGACGAGAACAAGCGCGTGCGCTTCCAGCAGACGATGCTGGCGGCGATTCGCAACCAGGCCGCCGCCTGATCCTTCGAATCCCGTGGCGCCGCCCGGTGGGCTAAACTCTCGATATCACACGAGGGAGCCCTGCCCATGCCCGCTCTCGATGGCGTCAAAGTCCTCGACCTCACCCAGTACGAAGCCGGTACAAGCTGCACGCAGTACCTCGCCTGGCTGGGCGCGGAGGTCGTGAAGGTCGAACGGCCCGGGATCGGCGATCCCGGCCGCGCCGTGGCGGGCCGGGGACACGATTCGCTTTACTTCCTCAGCTTCAACCACAACAAGCAGAGCCTCGCGATCGCGCTCGATACGCCGCGCGGGCGCGAACTTTTCCTGGAGCTCGTGCCGAAGTTCGACATTGTGGTCGAGAACTTCTCCCTCGGGACCATGGAGAAGCTCGGCCTCGGCTATGGCGAACTGAGCAGGGTCCACCCGGCAGTCATCTACGCGACCATCAAGGGCTTCGGGACGACCGGGCCGTACAGCGCGTTCAAGTGCTTCGACCGCGTGGCCCAGGCGGCAGGCGGGGCGGCCAGTGTGACGGGCGAGGAGGACGGCCCGCCGATCCTGCCGGGGGCGACGTTCGGGGATACGGGGACCGGCGTGCACACCGCGCTCGGCATCGTCTCGGCCTACATCCAGCGACTGCGGACAGGCAAGGGGCAGGTGGTCGAAGTTGCCATGCAGGAGGTGATTGCGACGTTCATGCGCGAGCCAATGTCCCATCGCGAGCGCCGCCCGAGTCCGATCGGGCGGCGAGGCAACCGGACCGTGGCGCCGAGCGACATGTACCCCTGTGCGCCCGGTGGGCCGAACGACTACATTTACGTGTTCGTGGTCACCTCACGTATGCTCGATGCGATGATGGCGACGATCGGGAAGCCGGAGCTGCTTTCGGACCCGCGCTTCCAGACGACGCAGGACCGGCTGGCGAACGGCGATGCGCTGTTCGAAGAAGTGAAGGAGTGGACGATGCGGCACACGAAGCTCGAGGCCATGGAGATCCTGGCCTCGGCAGGCGTGCCCTGCAGCGCTGTGCACGATAGCGACGACATCCTCAACAGCCGCCATCTGCAGGCCCGCAACATGATCCGGACCGTTCACCACCCTGTGAACGGCGACGTGCAAATGCTTGCGCCGCCGATTCACCTGAGCGACTCTGAGGTCGAGATGAAAGCGGCGCCGCTGCTGGGAGAACACACGGCGGGTGTCCTTTCGCGCGAACTCGGGCTTTCAGCGGCGGAAGTCGCGGCGCTGGCTGGTTCTGGCGTCGTGGGCGTGCAGCCGCCGGTGGCGGCCCCGGTCGCATGAGGATGGTGGGAGGCCGGTGAAGATAGCCGTCATCCTCGTGGCAACCGTGGCGAGCAGCGTCGCTGCTGCGCTCGCCGCCGCGCTGGCCCTGTCGCGCTTCCTGAAGCTGCACGCGTTCGAACCGCGGCCCGCGCACTACACCGACCCGCTCCAGCTGGAGGTAGTGGACGTGGGGGCCGGCACCATCTCGCTGCGGAACGTTGTGAGGTGGCCGATCGTAGGGGCCGGGGAGCGTGGTGAGTACGGGCTGGCGACCGCCCGGGGCTGGGGTGCGGTTGGGCCGGTGCTCAACACGGTGAACGGCGTGGTGACACGCGCATACCGGCCGGTCTCGGGCGAGATTCGGCCCGGCGACCACGCCCGCCTCGATCCGTTTGGCTGGTGGGCAGACCCGGCCGAAGCGCACGGCTACGCGTTCGAGGAAGTCAGTATCGAATGCGCGCCGGGGCCCATGCCGGCGTGGCACGTTCCTGGCCGCGGTGACACCTGGGCGATTATGGTGCACGGCAAGGGCGCGGCACGGCGTGAGGCGCTGCGGGCGATGCCCCCACTCGTCGATGCGGGCCACCATGTGCTCGCAATCAGCTACCGGAACGATCTGGGTTGCGCGCGGGACGGCGCCGGCTACTCATACGGGAGAGACGAGTGGGAGGACCTGGAATCGGCTGTGGTCTACGCGAACGACCGCGGCGCGCGTGAAATCGTGCTCGTCGGATACAGCATGGGCGGCGCGATCGTGGTGAACTTCATGGATCGCTCGCCGCTGGCCCGGAATGTTGGCGCGGTCGTGCTCGATTCGCCGATGCTGGACCTGGGCGCGACAGTCGCGTTCGGCGCAGGCCAGAACCGGATCCCCCTGCGCCTGCTCGCGATTTCGAACCGCGTGGCGAGCCGCCTGCACCGGTTCAATTGGAGCGATTTCAGCCACCTGGAGCGGGCTGCACGAATCGCCACGCCCGTGCTTCTCATTCACGGGGACGCTGACATGCTCGTTCCCGTGAGCACGAGCGATGCGCTCGCCGCCGCCCGGAGCGAGCGCCTTACCTACTTGCGCGTGCCCGGGGCGGGCCACGTCCGCGCCTGGAATATGGACCCGGACGCTTACCACCGGGCGGTCGCGGCGTTCCTCAGTGGCGTGACGGTGGCCTGAGGCGACTTGCCTTCAGCGATACCCCCGCCAGCGCATGCTGGCCGGATGAGGAACGGGGTGTGGCCTTTGCGCGTGGTCTCGGCCTTCGCGACCGTTGCTGTCGTGGTTCTGACGCTCCCGGCCTGTTCGGATAGCGGGCCGGGTCAGTCTCCGACTGCGCGTCTTGTGGCAACGTCCGCTCCCGGCGGAACCGGCGGTCCGACGACGAGCGCCAGCGGTGCCCCGGCGTCGCCCGCGCTCGCGTTCGAGAAGATCGCGAGCGGCTTTTCGCGCCCCACCTTCGTGACGAATGCCGGCGACGGGAGCAACCGCCTCTTCGTGCTCGAAAAACCGGGGAGCATCCGCATCATCAAGGACGGCAACGTCGCCGCTCAGCCGTTTCTCGATATCACCTCCATCGTGCGATCGAGCGGCAACGAGCAGGGCCTGCTCGGGCTGGCGTTCCACCCGGATTACGAACGCAACGGGCGCTTCTTCGTGGCCTATACCGGTCTCGATGCGGCCAACACGGTGGCGGAGTACCACGTCTCGGCCGACGCCTCGCGGGCGGATCCCGCCTCGGCGCGAGTGCTGTTCGCGGTGCCGGACCAGTTCCCGAACCACAACGGCGGGATGCTGGCGTTTGGACCAGACGGCTACCTCTATATCTCCATGGGCGACGGCGGCAGTGCCGGCGACCCCAACGGCAACGGCCAGAACCTGAACGCCATGCTGGCGAAGATCCTGCGCATCGATATCGACAGTGCCACGAAACCCTACGGCATCCCGAAGGACAACCCGTTCGTTGGAAAGCCCGGTGCGCGCGCGGAGGTCTGGGCGTACGGGCTGCGCAACCCGTGGCGATTCAGTTTC
>JBGOVF010000030.1:0-11322 GCA_041477975.1 Tepidiformaceae bacterium | reverse complement strand
GCCACCCCCGCACGCGGCACTAACCGGTAGAATCCGGCAAATGGACCCACGGCTCCGGGCCATCGCCGACCGGTACATCCTCGACGTCGCTAACGTTCGATTCATGACCGGGTCGCTTGCGGACGAGGCCCTGGATCGGTGCATCGTCGATTCGGAATGGTCCGTCAGGCAGGTGCTGGCCCATCTCGCCTCGAAGACCGCGAGTGACGGTCGCGCGATCGAAAGCCTGGTGGCCGGAGAGGGGTTGCAAGCGGGGGGCAGGGAGCCATCGGCTGCTCCGGCAGAAACACTCGATTCCATCCTCGCGAGACTGCGAGCCGCGCGCGACATTGTGGTCGCCGCGCTCTCAAAGGTGCCGTCGGTTGGAGATGATGAAGCGACCACGCTCGACCAATGGTCCCGGCACTACGCCCGCCATGGAATCGACCTCTCCGAGGCGCTCCCAGAGCTGAGGATGGAGCCGATGGTCCTGAACTGGCTCCTTTACGCCGACTTCCGCGACGAGCCGGTTGCGTTTCGGAGGCAGCAGGCGCTGCTCGCCGAGGTGCGCGAACGTTCCCCGAGTTCCACCGAACACGACGAAGGAGATGAGAATGCATCCTGATGTTGAAGCAGTTGTGATGGAACTCGACGCCCACCGTGCACAATTCGAGGCGTTTTGCCGCTCGCTCTCGGCTGACGAATTGGATCGAAGCGTGCCGAACTCCACCTGGCTGGCTCGGGATTTCATCGCTCACCTGGCGACAATCGATGGCCCGGTTGGGGAAATGTTCGCCAGCGTCCACGCGGGCGCCGACCCGGGCATCCGGACGCGCGACGGCGCCCGCTGGGATGTGGATCAGTGGAACGAAGTCCAGGTCCAGGAGCGGCGAACACGAACCCTCGAGGAGGTGCTCACCGAGGCAGCGGAAACGAGGGCGGTGCTGCGGGGGCACCTGCAGGCACTGACCGAAGCCGACCTCGCCCGGGCGATCAAGTTCGCCGGCGATGCCCGGCGACCCGCGGGCGAGTTTCCGCTCGGGGCCTATTTGCGTGGCTGGTGCAAACACGACCCCATGCACGCCGTAGACATGGCCCGAGCCTTCCCGGGACGCATCACGCCGGAACTACAGCAGTGGTTCGACGATCCGGTGATCGCCGGCTATCAGAAGGCGATGAACCCGGCCTGATGTCGGTCTTCGTCGACCGTCTGGTCTTCGTACACAGCCCCCTCGTGGGGCCGGAGACATGGGAGCCCGTCGCACGCGAGTTGACACGCCGCGGCTTCCTGACTTGCGTACCGTCGCTGGCCGGTGTCGTTGACCAACCGGGTGGCTTCTGGAATCGCTGCGCGGAGAGCGTGGCGGCGGCAGTGAACGTTGTTTCCATCCCGACCGTACTCGTTGGGCACAGCGGCATCGGGCCTGTACTGCCGCACATCGCGGCCGCCTGCGGCAACGTCGCTGCCTGCGTCTACGTCGATGCCTCCCTACCGGCGCCCGGCGCGTGCTGGCTGGATTCGTTCCCGAGTCCGCCGGCGCTGGAGGATGGCCGTTTGGTCCCGAACATGTGGCTGGATCAGGCGACCTGGGCGCTTGTAGGGATCAGCGACCCTGAACGCCGGACCCGGTTGGCGAAATCGGCCCGGCGCCTCCCGGTCGAGGTCTACCGCGAGCAATATCCAACGCCGGTTGGATGGGAGGCGCTGCGGTCGGGATATCTGGCGTTCGTGCCAAACGCGTTCTACCGGCCGATTTGTGCCCGAGCCCAATCGCTGGGTTGGCCGGCCCGCGAAGTCGCTGGCGCCCACTTCCAGATGCTCGTCGACCCCACCGGCGTAGCTTTCGCGTTGCTCGCGCTACTGGCGGAGATGGGCGTGGAATTGGGCCGCACCCCAGAATAGGGCCGATGCCTCCACCGCGAGTGTCACCGCCCAGGGTGTTCCCCGCAGTCACGCGCGCCGGGAAGCCACCAGCAGATGGCGCCGGCTCCCCGGACGCCTACCGGCAGACCGGGTTCGTTCTCGGTGCGGATCTGGAGTTGACGATCCGGGGCCTGGAACTGGAGGCCGACATCGCGTCCGCCTCTGCGGCGGCAAAGTACCGGAGTCAGCCCATGGTCGCCGCTATGGGCCTCTGGTCGCGTTCGTGGCTGGCGCGCCTGGAGGCCATGCATGCGGCCGAGTGGGGAAGCTATTCCGCCGCGATATCCTTGGTGCGGAGCGCGGCGGACTCCATGGCCGCCGAAATCTATCTGCTGCAAACGGGCGCCGTGGAGTGGCAGGACTGGCTCGTCGCCGGCGGGATAGCGCTGGCGCCCGACGTGCACGCGACGGAATACCGCTTGCATGCCTTCCGCGCCGCCGAGGTGCTCGCCGCCCACGAGCTTCTCGGCCCCATCTACCGGGTCACGATGGACCTCTCGATGCCCCATTTCGGTGCGACGTTGCTCCTCGCCGGGAGCGATTCGACGCCGGACCGCGTGCTTATGACCTTCGGGGATCGCGACTTTCACCTGGGCCTTGCCGAGCTCGTTTTCGGCTGGTTGGAGTTGCTCTCGGTCGCGCAACTCGAGGCTCTGGAGGCGGCGTCAGGCGTGTTTGCCCCGGCGTCCGGCGAGGCGCAGCCCCACTTCCGCGCAGAAGCTCGCGCCCTCGCCGGGAGCGGAAGCCGGTGCCGCGTCGAGTCCATCGAACGGGACGGCGAACGCCGATACCTCGTCCAGAACTGGCGGCGCACGCCGGGCGGCGCAGCGACCCGGGTGCTCCTTTGACCCGTGCCTTTAGCGCTTCGCGTTGTAGCATCTGGATAATGCGTTGGTTCGGGCTTTCTCTTGTCCTGCTGGTCGCCGGGTTCACGGCGATGGCCTGCGGGGACGATGCCGCTGCCCCTAAGGGCGGTGGCACGGATGAGGACTACCTGAAGGCAGTCTGCACCGGCATCAGCAACTTCTCCGACGCGCTGATCAGCAAGACGACCGCCAAAGAGATAGGTGATGTGATTCAGCAGTTCATCGACGAGATGGCGAAGGTGGACCCGCCGGCGGACCTCGTTGCCTACAACAAGAGCTTCGTGCAGTACCTCAAGGATTCGCTGAGCGACCCAACCTCGCTCGTGACGAAGACGCCGCCAGAGCCGCCTCAGGCTGTGCGCGATCGCCTGGCGGCGAAGGAGTCGAGCGTCGCTGAGTGCAAGGACCCGACGTTCTTCAGCCGGAAGTCCCCGTAGCCTGACCCCGCGGCGACTGAGAGCCACGCAGGTATACTGGGCCGGAAGCCCGACCAAGGAGCCGTTTATGCCGACACCGTACGCGTACTTCCAGGGAGCCATTGTGCCCTTGAGCGAGGCAAAGATCGGCATCATGACGCACGCGTTCAACTACGGGACGGCTGTCTTCGAAGGGATCCGCGGCAACTGGAACGAAGACGACCAGGCGACGTACCTGTTCCGCGCTCGCGAACACTTCGAACGTCTGGCGCAGAGTTCGAAGATCCTCACCCTGAAGATGGACGACCCGGTCGAAAAGCTCTGTGATATCGCCGTCGAACTCGTCGAGCGCAGCGGCTTCAGCGAGGATGTGTACCTGCGGCCGATGGTCTACCTGTCGACTGAACAACTCGGCGTGCGTCTGCACAACCTGGATAGCAGCACGCTCATCTTCCTGACGCCCTTCCCGGCATACCTTCCGGAGGTCGCGCGCTGCCACACGAGCACCTGGCGCCGCGTCGCGGATACGGGCATCCCGCCGCGGGCCAAAGTGACCGGCATCTATGTCAACAGTGCGCTGGCGAAGACCGAAGCGAACCTCAACGGGTTTGACGAAGCGATCATGCTGAATGAGAACGGCCACGTGTCCGAAGGCAGTGGCGAGAACATCTTCATCATCCGCCACGGTAAGCTGATCACTCCGGGCCCGGCCGACAACGTGCTGGAGGGGATCACCGCGAAGAGCGTTGTCGAGCTGGCGAAGACCGAGCTTGGCATCGAAACGGTGGAACGCGAAATAGATCGATCGGAGCTGTACATCGCCGACGAAATCTTCATGACTGGCACCGCCGCCCACCTCACGCCGGTCACTGAAGTAGATCGGCGCGTCATTGGCGCCGGCCGTCCCGGCCCGATAACCGCCCAACTCAGCAGCCTCTTCTTCGATTGCATTCGTGGGAAGAGCGAGAAGTACAGGCATTGGTGCACGCCGGCTCGCGCGCGCGTGGCTCGCTAGAGCCGGTCGCGTTCCGTCCGCCGCGCGCCCTCGGCGTCATCGTCGGCGGCGGGTTCGCGGTGTGGGCGGCCGCCTTTGCATTGCTCGCCGCAAACATCGCCATCGGCGCACCGGCCGATTTCAAGGCGTTTCTGGCGTGGCTTGCGGCCGCCGCTCTCGCGCTCCTCGCGCTGGTTTTCGGTAACTGGACGTTCAGCCTGTTCACGCTGGCTTACCTTATCGACCGGGACACACTGACGATTCGCTGGGGGTTTCGGCGAGTCGTCATCCCGATCGAAGCCGTCCAGCGCATGGTCCCTGGACGCACGCTCGATGAAGCTCATGTGCGCGGGCTCAACTGGTGGGGCTGTCACGTTGGTGGGGCCGATGTGAAGCGCGTGGGTTTCACGCTCTTCTACTCCACACATAGTTCTCCCGACGAGTTGCTCTACGTGGTGACGACCGACGAGTCGTACGCCCTGACCGTACTGGACCAGGCGGCATTCGCGGAGGAGATCCAGGCGCGGGCATCGCTTGGCGCGGTAGAACGCTACGTGCAGCGCTCGGCGGCCACGGGCATCGCCGCCTTTCCGTTCTGGCGAGACCGGATTGCCATCGGCGCGGCCGCCGCAAGTGCCGCCGTTTGCGTACTCCTGTTCGGATACATCTATGCCCGCTACCCGGACCTGCCGCGGGTGATCGAGCTCAGTTTTCCGGCTCTGGGGGGAGTCGTACGCGTCGGCGACAAGGCCGAGCTACTGCGTATCGCCTACCTTGGCGTAGGCGTGCTCGCGCTCAACTTCGTCCTCGGCGTGCTCATCCACTCGCGCGAACGGGCCGCCGGTCTCTGGCTGCTCGCCTCGAGCGGCATGCTGCAGGCGGTGTTGCTGGCGGCGGCGGTTTTGGCGATCGAACGCAGCTAGCGCATAGCCCGGGCGACTTCGGCCAGTAGCTTCACGCCATGGCGGATGCCGTCCTCGCTAACGCTCGAATAGCCCATCAGAAAGGTCGCGCCTGACGGCGGCTCCTCCACGAAGTACGGCCGTGCCGAGTAGATGCCGACGCCCCTCTCTCTCGCGCCATCGACGAAAGCATCGGCGTCCGCAATCTCGGCCAGCCGCACCAGCACGTGCATGCCACTCTCAGTGCCGGTAATCGCCGCCCGCGGGCCAAACTCGCACTCGAACGATTCGAGGAGGACGGCCCGGCGGCGTTCGTAAACCTTGCGCATGCGGCGCAGGTGGCGTTCGAAATGGCCTTCATCGATGAACAGCGCCAGGACGGCCTGGTAGAGAAGCGCGACGTGGCGATCCGTCAACCACTTCGCGCTGGTTATCGAGGGTTGAAGGTGCGGCGGGGCAACCATGTAGCCCAGCCGAAGAGCGGGCAGCAGGACCTTCGAAAGGGTCCCGGTATAGACGACGCGGTTGCCTTCATCGAGGCCCTGGAGCGCGGCGAGCGGCCGGCCTTCGTAGCGGAACTCGCTGTCGTAGTCGTCCTCGATGATCGTCGCGCCAGCGCGCTCGGCCCAGGCCAACAGATCCAGGCGCCGCGCAGCAGACATAACGGCGCCGGTGGGGAACTGGTGCGAGGGCGTGACGTAGGCGATCCGAGCCGACTGCGGAAGACGGTCCACGCAAATCCCCTCGGAGTCGCACGGAACCGGAGCAATAGCGCCGCCGTTCGCGGCAAACACCGCCCGTGCCCCAGGATAGCCAGGTTCTTCCACTGCGACGCAATCGCCCGGATCCAGCAAGACGCGGGCCGCGAGGTCCAGCGCCTGCTGGGAACCGTTGACTACGAGCACCTGTTCCGCGCTGCAACGGACACCGCGCGATCGCTGCAGGTAGCGCGCCAGCGCTTCGCGCAGTTGCGGAAGTCCCTCCGTGGGTCCGTAGCCGAGCAACTCCTTCGGCGGGTAGTCCAGGACACGCTTCGTCAGTGTGCGCCAGGCATCGATGGGGAACTCATCGAACGATGGCGTGCCGTAGCGGAATTCGTACGCGCTGGTGCGGGTGCGGTCGTACCGCATCTGGGCCGAGGCCTCACCCTCAAGCACGCGTCGGCCAAAAGCGGCGAGAGGTGTGGACTGGGGCGGACGTCCCGTGGCTGGCCGGGCTGCCGTGACCTCTGCCCGGAACGCCCGATCCGGCAGGTCAGGCGCGACGAACGTGCCTGAGCCGTGGCGGGCGCTCAAGTAGCCTTCGGCGAGGAGCTGCTCGTACGCCTCGAGGATCGTGTTACGCGCCAGGGAGAGGTTCGAGGCAAGGACGCGCGTCGGCGGAAGCCGCTCGCCGGGGCGAAACCGCCCGGTCAGGATCCCCTCGCGGATTGCCTGGGCGAGGCGCTGGTACGCGGGGCGGCCGGGGTCCTCGGGCAACTGAATGAGGATGTCCAATGTGGATCCACCTTAGCAGCGCCAAACGGCCACAGAGAAGGGCCAAGCGCATGCGGCTACGGCTCGCCGATCCGCTCTTCGATCCAGGGCACGATCATGTCGATGATTCGCTCTCGCGGGTCGGCGAGCTTGCGCCCCTCCTCGCCCACCGGGTACAGGTAGTGGTCCGCCCAGGGGAGCACCTGGAACGTCTTGTCCGCTGCTCCGCTCCTTTCCATCAGTTCCTGCTGTTCCGATGGGAAGATGTCGCAGTCGCCATCTGCGTACACGATCAGGGTTGGGATTGTGACGTCCTGGATGGTATCGGGCAGGTCGGCCTGGCTGCTGAGGCCGCTCCAGGTGCTGAGCCAGGCCCGCGGCGTCATCACCCGTGCGAGTCCACCGGGGCCGTAATTGCCGATGATCGGGTCACCGGGCGAGAAGATGCTGCCCAGCGGCCGGCTGCTGGGGTCGAGTGTTGGGTCGAGGTAGGCGGGGTTCGCGAGCGTGCGGTAGACGATCATGTAGCGGCCAAGCCGCCCGCGCCGGGCGATCATTCCGCGCTCGGCGGCGCTGCGGCTCGCGAACTTCGGGTCGCGTAATTCAGCCCGGAAGAAGGCGTGCTCGGCAAGGTACTCGCGCGCGATCGCATCCAGGCGCGCGTTCCGCTGGCGCTGTCTCCGGCGAAACTCGGCCAGCCAGTCCGCATCGTAAGCGCTCGGCTGAGGAAACGGCCGGTAGCCGTTGTCCGGGTTGTACATGTCCCACTGGGGGTCGTAGCTCACGGGGTCGGACTCGCTGGTAACACTGGGGTCGAGGACGTTGAGCATGAAGCGGCCTTCGCCCAGGTGCGCGGCCACCGCGATGTACACGTCGCCAGGAGGCATGACCTCGTTCGTCAGGTCGACGGGCTCGCGGGAGGGTGTCTCTTTGATCCGGGCCGATGGCGCCTGGCCCGCCTGCGACTGGTAGAACCCGAGAAGCGAGCCGCCACCGCTGTTGCCCAGCAACACGATGTGTTCGAAGCCAGCGTTTTTCAGGTACCGCATGCCGGCGGCGATATCAAAGAGCAAGCGTTCGTGGACCATGTCTGTGTCGTTGTTGAGATAGCGGCTGTCGTGACAGAAGACGGCGTAACCCCGCGCCGTGAGGCCCGGTACCACATAGTGACGTGAGAACTCAGCCCGAGGGTGCATGACGTAGACGGCCGTGCGCGGTTGCCGCGCGGGAGGCAGGTAGAGCACGCCGAAGCTCTGGGCGGTGTCCGTCGCTTCGAGATGGACCACGGTCTTGACGACCGCGGGGTCGAGGGACGTGAAGGCGAATGGCAGTCGGCGCGCGCGCTCTTCGAATGGATGGGTCATTGGCAGGCTCCGGCGAGGTGTCCTGCATCATAGCGGCCTTAGCTCAAGGGGCCCTGGCTTTGACTTTCTCAGCTATCGCTTTCCGGGTCTTGAGGGCGTCGTCGGGATTCTTCGCAACGAGATACGTGATCACGAACGTCCTCCCGAAGCGGTAGCTGTCCGTGAAGACGTAATTGCCCTGCCCATCCGGTTTCGCCGTGATGAATGCGCGCGATTGGTCGCCGATTCCGGTGCTTGTGTTGTCGATCTGCGTCGCTGCTACCCCGAAGAGGTCGGGTGGGATGTTGCGCAAGGCCTCGGACAGGGTCCCGAACGTCGTGGTCGCGGTTGGCACGTCGGGGAGGACGCTCACTTCCACACGTGCCAGCATCGCCGGGGCGCTGGTCTTCTGGTACTGGGCGATGGCGGCGTCCTGGGAACTCGTGACCGCGGCCGGCTTGCCCTGCTGGACCAGCGTGAGGCCCAGGTCGTCCAGCTTGGGGATGATCTCAGCGGCCGTGGCCGTGGTTACCGCCGGCGAGCCGGTGACGGTCACGTTTGCGACCGTGCCCGGAGTGTCGTCGCTCCCACACGCCACGGCTCCAATGGCGCTGAAGGCGCCGGTGACTACGGTGGCGGCGAGAAGGCGAGCGACAACGCGGGGGCTCATGACCGTTGAGGGTAACGAACGGCCGCCGAAGGGTCACCCGGGATCGAAGAAGGCCCCGAGCGGGGCCTTCTCCTTAAAGCGGTTGGTGCCGAAGGACGTATCTCGGGCGTCCTTAAGCCTCGAACGGGCCCGCAACGATCTCGAAGCGGGCCAGGAGATAGGCATCGAATCGCGCGCCGGCGAGCCCGCGCATGACCTCGAACGCGTCGTCGGGCGCCATCGCGCGGCGGTACGGGCGGTCGCTCGTGAGTGCGTCGAAGGCCTCGCACAGGCCGATGATTTGCGCCTCGGTCGGCACCTCGCTGCCTTCGAGCATGCCCGGGTAGCCTTTGCCATCGATTCGCTCGTGGTGACAGCCAACCCACCACGCGGCAGCGCCGAGGCCGGGGATCTCGCTGAGGATGTCCCGGGCGAAGATCGGATGCAGCTGGACGGCGGACATTTCGTCCACGCTCAGGATGTCCGGCTTGCTGAGATAGTGCGCGGGCACGCCCAGCGTGCCCACGTCCTGGAGCAGCGCGGCGACCTTTACCAGGTCCGCGCGCCGCTCGGTCATATCGCAGGCGAGGGCAACTTTGCGGGCGAGGTCTGCGATGCGGCGCCCGCGGCCCGGCTCGCGCCCGTTGCGGCCATCGACCACGTCGCTGATCACGGAGATGAAGTCGAAGAGGTCGTCGCGGCTCATGATGCCGCCGTAGTTGAGCGACATGAGTGCCGCTGAGAGGTCGTTGTCGTAGAAGCCAAGCCAGAACTCGTCGCGTCCCGCGATTTCGGCCATCTTTTCGGCCAGGTCGGGGTCGACTTCGCTGCCAGCCATTTCAAGGACAAGACCCGGGCCGCGGCGGCGCACGAGAAGGGGCGATCCTTCCGCGTCGATCATCGACTCGACGCGGTCGGCGAGAGCGACGATGCGGGCAACGACGGGCACGCGTTCTCCGGGCTGGGCACCAGGAACCCCTGACCCGTCCCAGCAGTCGTGGTGGCTGGCGATTGCGCGGGCGACGGCTTCGCCGAGGCCCATCTTGCGGACGATCTTGGCGCCGAGGTCGCAATGCAGGGCCACAGCTTCGATGACTTCGCCCCAACCACCGCGGGGCACGCTCGAAAGCACGTCGGCGGCCCGGGCATTCCCGGAGATCATCCGGGAGCCGCGCGACGCGTCGATGTGGGGGATGTTGGCGCTCGTCATGCCAATGTCGTGGAGCAAGCAGCCGAAGAAGACCTCTTCGATGCGGGCGGCCTCCAGGCCGAGCTCGCTGGCGAGGTACACGCCGACGTAGGCAACGCGTTGGGCGTGGCCAGGACGCCGGCCCTCGGCGAGATCGAAGGCGCGCGAGAGTGCCGCCAGGACCGTCCCGCGGCTGAGCCGGGGCACTCCGGAAAGGCCAACGTCCTCGTAGAGCGAAGGATCGAGGAATTCGGCCTTCACGGTCTGGATCCGTGCCTTAGAAGCCATTGACGCGCGTCTCCCGGGTATAGCGACCGTACTGGGAATATCGACGGCGCCCTCGTGAACCCACAGGGAAAATCGCGTGACTACGGCCAGAAATCAGGATCAGTCGTAGGTGAGGACGTACGACGGCATGGCCGGCAGCCTGCGCGCCCACGGCGAAAGAAGTACACTGGGGGCAGGGCGCTTCTCCAGCGGCGGCGTTGATTGGCGGCGTGGAGTGGCGGACAAGTAACAGGTTGCGATGGATCGTTCCCGACTGAGTCGGTTTGTCAACCAGAAATTGCAGGAGCTGACGCTCGAAGCGCCGGCTCTGGTTACTCCTTCTACAAGCGTCAGGCAGGCCGTCGCACAGATGCGGGAAGGTTCGCGCTCGTGCGTCCTGGCGATGGAGGGAACCAGGCTCGAGGGGATATTCACAGAACGCGACGTATTGACGAAGTGCATGGGGGAAGGGTTCGATTGGGAGCAGCCCCTGTCTCAATCGGTGTTAACGAAGCAACCGCGGACGGTCACCGCACAGAGCAAGGTCGCCGACGCGATCGCCATCATGCAGCAGCATCACTACCGGACGCTCCCGGTGGTGAGCGGTGAACGGGTGGTCGGGCTGGTGCGGTTGGGCGATCTGCTGACGCACCTGGCGGAGGCCTACCCGGAAGAGGTGCTCAACTTGCCTCCACGCCCTCACCAGGTGATGGAGAGACCAGAGGGTGGATAGCAGAGGCTCATGACAACGGAAACCCGAGTCCAGCCCGAAATCAAGGTCGAAAAACTCGACCGGGTCACCATTCGCTTCGCCGGAGATTCCGGCGACGGAATGCAGCTGACGGGCACCCAATTTACGAAGACGACAGCCGTCTTTGGTAACGATCTGGCCACCCTGCCGGATTACCCCGCTGAAATCCGCGCCCCCACCGGCTCCCTCCCCGGTGTCTCAGGGTTTCAACTGTCGTTCTCCAGTTCCGACATTCGAACTCCGGGTGATGCGCCGGATGTGTTGGTGGCGATGAACCCGGCGGCGTTGAAGACGAACGTCGGCGATCTGCGGTCGGGCGGGCTGCTCATCGTCGATGAGAACGAGTTCGAGCCGAACAACCTGAAGAAAGCTGCCTACGCGACGAATCCTCTGACGGATGGCTCGCTCGCGAAGTACCAACTGGCGCCGATCGCGATCACCCGGCAGAACGAACTCGCACTCGAGGGCCTGCCGCTCAACGCGAAGGACAAGTTCCGCTCGCGCAACTTCTACGCTCTGGGCCTCATCCTCTGGCTCTACGGCCGTTCGATGGACACGACCGTCAAG
>JBGOVF010000089.1:0-7701 GCA_041477975.1 Tepidiformaceae bacterium | reverse complement strand
TCGAGGCCATGCCGCCCGGAAATTCGCGTCCGGCTTCTTCCATGAGGACTCCGCGCTCTTTGACGAGCAGCAGACCTTCCTCGAACTCCAGGGAGCCAGCGGCCACGGCGGCCGTGAATTCGCCCATCGAGTGTCCGGCCAGGAGGTACGGTTCAATCTTCCGATCGAGGGCGCCCCAGCGCTCGCGCAGCGCTTCAAGCCACGCCATCGAAGTCACGAATGTGGCTGGCTGCTGGTTGATGGTGGCCTCAAGGTCCTCGGCCGGGCCCTCCCAGCAAAGCTTCGAGAGGCGCGATTCGAGCACCTCGTCCGCGCGCTTGAAGATATCCCGTGCGGCTTTCGAGACCTGTGCCAGCCGTTCGCCCATGCCAACATGGTGGGAGCCCTGCCCGGGAAAGATGAGCGCGCAACGCAACCAGGGCTTGATTTCCTGGTCCATACGAGTACGGCCCCCTCCCGCTTGACGCGGAGAACGCGTCTGACTGCGATGAGGATATCAGGGGGCGCAAGCATGAGCGAAACAATGCCGGAACCTCACAGCAGCGAGGCGGGGTCGATATCGACGGCCCACCCGGTGCGGAGACGGACGTTGGCGATGAGCGTGCCCGGGTTTCGACCGCGTAACACAATCTGCCAGCGATACTCTCCCCGCACGCGCGCGATATACGCCGGCGTCGGGCCAAGGATGTCGGGTTCCGGGCGGCCGGCCGCGTCGCGCAGGACCCGGAGCTCCGCGGCCACTCGGGATGCCTCGGCGAGCCCGTGCTCCGCGTTGGGGTGCCGGAAGGTGAGCTTGGCCAGCCGGTTGAACGGGGGGTAACCGGCTCGCCGTCGGTGGGCGATCTCTTCCGCGAAGAATGCGCGGTAATCGTGCGAGGCCGCAGCGACGATGGGTGCAGCCTGCGGTTCGTAAGTCTGGATGAACACCCAGCCGGGCAGATCGCGCCGGCCGGCGCGTCCCGCGACCTGCGAAAGCAGTTGGAAGCTGCGCTCGTGGGCGTGGTATTCGGGGAGGCTCAGGCCAACGTCCGCATCGACCACGCCGACGACAGTCATTGCCGGGAGGTCGAGGCCCTTGGCCAGCATCTGCGTGCCCACCAGGATGTCGATCTCGCCGGCCTCCAACGCAGCGACGATGCGTTCGTGGCTGCCTTTCTGGCCGGACACGTCGCTGTCCCAGCGCGCCACGCGAGCGCCAGGAAAGCGCGCCCGCGCCTCCTGTTCCACCTTCTGCGTGCCGACGCCGAAAGGCCGGTATTTCGTGCTGTCGCATTTGGGGCAACGTTCTTCGAGCCGGCGTCCACGGCTGCAGTGGTGACAATCGAGCCGTGGCTGAAGTGGGTTCGAAAGGTCCAGGCTCATGGAGATTTCGCAGGAAGGGCAGACGGGCAGATAGCCACATTCGCGGCAGAGCATGAACCGGGCGGACCCGCGCCGATTGACGAACAGGATCGACTGCTCGCCGTCTGCGAGCGCCCGTTTCACAGCCCGGGCGAGAGGAATGCTGAACATGCTCCGGTTGCCGGCGCGCAATTCCTCGCGCATGTCCACCACGCTGATGTGGGCCATCGTCCCGGTGCGCGGCGCGCCCGCCGCGTCCGGCATCAACCGGTCCGGCAGCTCCTGGCGGTGAATCGCCCCAACTTCGGATCGGTGATAGGTGACGACGTCCGGGGTCGCGCTCCCCAGCACGAGCGTCGCGCCGGTCAGGCGGCAAAGCTCCTCCGCAGCGTCTCGCGCGTGGTACCGGGGCTGCGGGTCGACCTGCTTGTAGCTCCACTCGTGCTCTTCATCGAGCACCACCAGCCCGAGGTCCCGTGCCGGCGCGAAGACTGCACTGCGCGAACCGACAATCACGCGCGCCTCGCCACGCTGGATGCGCCACCACTGATCGAACAGTTCGCCGGTGCTCAGCTTCGAATGGAGCACCGTCAGGGTGTCGTTAAAGCGCTCGCCGTAGCGTCTGATGGCCTGGGGGGTGAGCGCGATTTCGGGGACCAGGACGATGGCGCTCCTGCCCGCTTCGAGTGTGCGGCGGACGAGGTCGAGGTAGACCTCGGTCTTGCCCGAGCCCGTCACGCCGTGCAGGAGATGCACGCCCCCTGTCCGCCCGATCGCGTCAGCCGCGAGTTGTTGGGCGTCGCTGAGCACCAGCGGGGGGCGTTCCGCGAAGGCGCCCCGCTCGATGGGATCGCGTTCGACGACGGCTTCGTAGGCGCGAATCCACCCGTCGCCTTCGAGTCGTCGCACGTGCGCGGGCTGGACGCCGAGATCGCGCGCCTCTGCGAGAGTGATGTCCCTCGCCTCCGCCAGCCGCGTAAGGAGGCGCGCTTCAACGGAACGTGGGCTTCGCGCCGCGACTTCGGCCGCGTGACTCGACGCCTCCGTTGGTGAACGGGCGAGGGCGATTCGGCGTTCGAAGCGCGCGTGCCCCGCAGGCCGTGCAAGCCCCTGCGCCACTGTCAGATGGCCCTGCGATTGGAGGCGTTCGAGCGTCGGCATGCTGACGCTCCCGATCGCTTCTCGAAGCGAATCCAGCGTGACCCGGCCGTGCGCAGCGATGTGCTGGAGGATTCTCCGGTCTTTTGGGTAGATCGGCAGCAGTGGCGGGACGTCGACCGGTGACACCATCGTCACGGGCTTCTGTCCGTAGCCCGAAGGGAGGCACGCGGCGACACAATCCCAAAGCGGCGCCAGGTACGTTTCGCTCAGCCATTGCGCGAGGCGGATGTGCACGTCATCCAGTACGGTGTCGGGGTCGGCGACTGCCGCGATCGGGCGGACATCTTCGACCGGGCTCTCATCGCCGATTCGTAGTACGACTCCCTGGAGGATTCGGGGCCCGAACGGCACGAACACCGCCTGGCCATTCGAGAGATTCATCCCCAGCGGGACGGCATACGTGAACGCCTGGCGGGCCGGCTGGGCGGCGTTCACCGCAACGTCTGCGAAGCGCGGCGCAGGGAACGGCTGGCCATCGGTAAGGTTCAAATGGAGGGTGGTCACCACTGTCAATCTTAGGGCGAGAGGCCCCCGAGTCGCGTCAGCGCCCGCCCGCTGCCTCGGCTGCGGGCTCGTAGGCCATGACCGCGCCGCGTTCGAGTTCGTTCGTCGCGAGCCCGCGCGTGAGCACGAGGAAAACCGCCACGCCGGTGAGCATAACGGCCCCCCCAAAGAGGAAGGCCGCCGCGAGCCCGTAGAGATCGACCAGCACCCCGCCCGCAACCGAACCGAGGACGATGCCGGCCCCGTTCGCGGCCGAGCCCAGCCCCAGGACGGTGCCCATCCCCGCGCGGCGGCCGGCCACCACCTGCATCGCCCCGGAGGCGACCTGCGAGAGCGCGCCCGACCCGCCCATCAGGAAGAGCGTCAGGACGACGAGCCCGTAGCTCGGGACCACGCCCACGCAGGCGAGGAGCACCGCGTTTGCCGCGAGGCCCACCGCGACGAGCAGGCGCCGGTCGTAGCGGTCGGCCATCCGCCCGAAGAGCGGTTGCGCGCATCCGCCGGTCAGGTCGGTGGTGGCGAAGGCCAGCCCGATGAGCACCGGGCTGGCCCCCAGACCGTCTTCGAGGCGGAGCGCCAGAAAACTGAACGAGGCTCCGCTGGCGAGCGAAAGCAGGCCCTGGTGCGTGGTTACGGCCAGGACCAGGCGGTCGCTCAGCGCGGCTGAGAAGCTGTTGGCCGGCTCCTCGCGACGCTCGGCGCGGCTCGCCTTTCGGAGGAGCTCGTGCGGGCTGTGACGCGGCAACCAGACGAGCACGATGAAGGCGGAGGTCGCGAGCAGCGACGCCATCGCGATGAATACGGAATGGAAACCCACGTACTGGCGGAGAACGCCCGCAATGAGGGGGCCGGTGCCGAAACCGATGATGTCGGCGGTTGCGAAGACGCCGAGCCAGCGGCCTTCGTGCCCGCGAGGCGTCATATCACCCACGTACGCGCGGGCCACAGAGAAGACAAGGCTTGTCCCGAACCCGCTGAACGCCCGGAACGCGATTACCTGGAAGAAGCTCTGCGCGGTCAGGTAGCCAAGGGCCGCGATGCAGTAGATGGCCAGGCCGGCGACGATGAAGGGCTTGCGCCCGAAACGGTCGGAAAGGCGACCCGCGAATGGCCCGAAGATGGCCTGCACTATCGCGAATACCGAGAACGTGAGGCCGAGCCAGACGCCGCTGGCGCCCAGCTCCTTCGCGTACACCGGGAGGAGCGGACTCACCATCGAGATTCCCAGCGTGGCGACGAACACCGCGATGTAGAGGGCGATGAAGGACCGGGACCGCATCTCCGAAGCCTAGCGCAAAGACTCTGGAGCATCCGGGTCCCCCGGCCTTTCCACGCGGCCGGGTAGCCCGACGGGTTTGAACTGATACACTTCCATCATCTCCGCGAAGCTTCTGCAGGCCCAATGAAGATCTTCGATATCCACATCCACTTCCCGCGCAACTTTGAAAAGCCCGAAGAAGACCCGGCGCCGATGGTGGACCGCCTGGCGGATGTCGCGACGGCCGCTGGCATCACGAAAGCGTGCCTGTTGACCGGCGGCCGCTTTGGGCCGAGCTACGAGCGCGGGATGGAGATTGCGCAGAAGTACAGGGAGCTGTTCATCCCTGTCGCGGTGATTGACCCCGAGGAGATCGACGCAGACGGCGTTCAGCGGCTGTATGACATGGGCTTCCGCGGCCTCAAGCTGATTGGGGTGGCGCGGGACTACGACGACGCGGACTACATGCCCACGTACGGGAAGGCGCAGGATCTCGGCATGCCGGTTCTGTTCCACATGGGTGTCATCGGCGGCGGGCTGGACTATTCGATTACGCACCCACGGCGCGATGCCGCGGCCGCGCAGGCGTACCAGCGGATGCAGGTGATGTACGACCGTATGCCGCCGCGCAACGTTTCGGCATCGCGCATGAGCCCGCTCCACCTGGACACCATCGCCAACCGATTCCCGCGCCTGAAGATCATCGGCGCGCACATCGGCAACCAGGGGAACTACGAGTACGCAGCCTCAGTCGCCCGCTGGCGGCACAACGTCTGGTTCGACGTTTCCGGCGGCGAAACGATCGAACGGCACATGGTGGAGCGGAAGCTCCTGGTCGCGAACTCGAAGGGCGAGTTCGGTGTCGAGAAGCTGGTCTTCGGCAGCGATTGCGGCATGGACGACATCCGCACACACATCGACAGGTTCGAGGCGATGTACGACCTCCTCGGCCTGACGGACGACGAGCGCGAACGCCTCTGGTGGCGAAACGGCGCCGAGATCTACGGACTCGAGACGCCCACCCTCGCCGGGGAATAGGGGCTGGCCGCCGGCATCCGGATGAACACGGGCGCGGTGAGCCCTCTCGCTCGCACGATACTGCTGACGGGCGTTGCCGCACTCGGGCTGGGGGCCTACTTGGACCTCCGGCCGGCGCAGCCGTGGATCCTCTGGCTAACGGCGTTCCTTGCGGGCCTCGCCACCGATGGGCTCATCCGCAGCAACCCGCGCTGGGAGAACGATGGGTATCTCTCCGGGCTGGTGTACACCCTCCTTCCGGCGCTGGGAATACTCGGCGCGGGTCTCTTCATCGACCGTGCCATAACCGGGTACGGCAGGCTGGGCTGTGCGCTCGTCGGGTCGGTCGCGGTAGGTGTGGTGGCCTACGGCGAGTACCAGACGGTGGACTTCGGTTCGCGGCTCTACGGGACGGTACGGCTGGTGATGGCCGTCGCGACCTATCTCACGGCCTTCTCGCTCTACACAGTCATTTTCAGCACCGACCTCGATCTCCCGCTGGCGGCTTTTCTCGTGGGCGTCGTGAGCCTTGCGCTTTCGATGGAGCTACTGCGGGAGAGCCGGCTGACTAGCCCGAGTTCGCTGCTCGTGGGGCTCGCGATCGGGGTGTCGCTGGCGGAATTGAAGTTGTGTCTCTACTTCTTCGCGCTCGATGGGCTGCTCGCCGGCGCCCTCCTGATCATCGCCTTCTACCTGGCGACGGGGCTCGTCCACCACCTCTTGGACCACGACCTGGAGTGGTCGACGACAGCCGAGTACCTGCTCGTCGCCGGGGTCGGCACGGCCGCCGTGGTGTTTACGCGAGTGTTCGTCTAGCTGCAATCAGGCGGCGGCGGGCGTGCTGGAGTCGTCCGCATCGACCCGAGCGACGCGGCCGGCGCCGTGGCTGCGCTGGATGTGGCGTTCGTACCACTGGCGTTCGATTTCGGGATTGGCTGAAAAGCGTGCCGCGCAATTTGGGCAGGCGATCATCGATTCGTTCCTTTCTCGTACTGTACCAAGTCTCGGCCATGCAAACGGGTTCGATGATTGGGAAAGTCCCGTGGTCCGTGCCGAATTCATATCGCTCTCTTACAGCCGATTGACCGCCCGGACGATTCCGGGTGAACTTCTTGCCGTGCCATCGCTCAAGATCTGCTCATGGAACATCAACGGCATCCGCGCGACGATCAAAACCGGAGACCTGCAGAGCTGGCTCGCGACGTCCGCCGCGGACATCGTGGGGATGCAGGAGGTGAAGGCCGTCCCCGAGCAGGTGGAGGACGTCTGGGCGGATCTCGGCTACCGCTGCTGGTGGCACCCCGCCGAGCGCGCCGGCTACAGCGGGACGCTGCTGCTTTCGAAGGTTGAGCCGCGGGAAGTGCGGATCGGTATCGGCGACGAACGGTTCGACAGCGAAGGCCGCGTCATCCAGGCCGACTTCCCGAGCTTCACGCTGTTGAATTCGTACTACCCGAACGCCGGGCGCGGCGTCGAGCGAATGGCCTACAAGCTCGATTTCTACGAGGCCTTCCTGGACCACGTGAACGGCCTGCGGGCGGCGGGGAAGAGCCTGGTGTTCATGGGCGACTTCAACATCGCCCACACCGAGATGGACCTGGCCCGGCCCGAGGAAGCGCTCAAAGGCACCGGCTTTCTCCCGCAGGAGCGTGAATGGATCAGCAGGATCATCGCCAACCGGTACGTCGACACATTCCGCACGCTGCATCCGGACGCGGCGGGGGAGTATTCGTACTGGGACGCCTGGCGGGATCGGCGCGCACGCAACATCGGATGGCGGATCGACTATGTGTTCGTGAGCGAGAACCTGCTCCCGCGCGTTAAGAAGGCATTCATCCAGCAGGAGATCATGGGCTCGGACCATTGCCCGGTCGGGATCGAGCTGGAGGCGCCGGCCTGAGGTGAGTTGGAGCGGGCGGCGGGAATCGAACCCGCACTTCAACCTTGGAAGGGTCGCGCTCTACCACTAAGCCACGCCCGCGTGGCTCGATTGTAGCAGAGGCCGGAGCGTGTGCCCGCGGCGCTTCGCCGGTAGTATCGCGCGATGCCCGCCCCCCTTCGCGTCCTCCTGCTCGCCCCGTTTGGAGGCCCTCGCTGGACGAGCATCAACGCCTACGCAAGCGCCGTCGCGGCGTGGCGAAGCCCGGAGGTCACGTTCGAAGTCGCCCAGGCGCCCTGGTGGAACCCGCCGTCGCTGTTCGAAGGAGCACGGAGACGGTGGTGGCGACAGCCGGCGGTGCGGCGAGCGATGGCCGGCGAATACGACGTGGTGCATCTCACCGATCAGGCGCTTGGGCATCACGTTCGGCGCTTTTGGCGGCAGCCCGTCGTTGTCACCTGCCACGACCTCATGCCGTTCACGGTGCCGCAGTACTACCACAACCGGCTGGAGAGCGTCGTCAAGCGTGGCTTCCTGAGCC